>NZ_JAWDIV010000014.1:0-212151 GCF_032464655.1 Rhizobium sp. 25PS6 | reverse complement strand
ATGACGACGGGCTCCGATCACCGGCACGATGGAGAGGATGAGCGCCGTGGCCAGCGCCAGCACCAGCGCGTAATGACCGATCTCGATGATCATTCCTTCGGCTCCCCGTGCTGCCACAGGCCCTGTTCCTTGAGCTTGTCCGCCACTTCCTTCGGAACATAACGCTCGTCGTGCTTGGCTAGAACCGTATCGGCCGAGAAGATCTGGCTCCCGGCTTCGAACGCTCCTTCCGTCACCACTCCCTGTCCCTCCCGGAAGAGGTCTGGAAGGATTCCCGCATACCTGACGTGCACGACCGCCCCGCCCGGATCGGTCACGGAGAACTCGACGGACGTCCCGGAGCCTCGGACGATACTGCGCTCTCCGACCAGACCACCCAGTCGAATCCTTGCTCCCGGACGAACGTCGCCGGAGGCCACGTCAGATGGCATGTAGAAATAGGCGATGGACTGGCTGAAGGCGAACATGACCAGCAGCACGGCGGCCAAGATGAACCCCATGCCGGCGCCAATTACCGCCAGGCGTTTCTGTTTGCGTGTCATTCCGCCTTTTCCTTGCCGATACCGTACTCGCGTGCCACCGCAATCAATTTCCTGCCGCTTTCGCCATCGGCTGCAAAGACTGCCAACGCGCGATCTAGCGCATCGGCTGCACGATCCATTTCGTTCAATACCGCACAGGAGCGCACGAGCCGCATCCATCCCTCGAAATTGTTCGGTTCCTCGCTAAGCTTGGCATCCAGGCTTTCGACCATGCCGCGGATTATCTGCTGCTGGTCGACCGGGGCGAGGCTCTGCGCACCGGCCAGGGTTTCGCCATTCCTCGCGATGTGCTCGTTGACGAGCGGCAGCCACGGCGCGCCGGGCGGCGAATCCTTGGCGATGGCTTCGAAGGCGGCCTTCGCCTCGGCGGTGTCGCCTGCTTGTTCGCTGGCGAGCGCCACATAGAATTTCGCACGCGGATTGCGCGGCTGGAGCTCTAGCGACGCTTCGAGCGCCTGACGAGCCGCTGCGGTGACCGTGCCGTTGGAGGAAGCCAGCATCGCTTCGGCAAGCCCGTCCAGTCTGATTGCGCTCGGCCCAAGGAGCCGGATGGCATTTCGATAGGCCCTGTCCGCATCCGCGACGCGATTGGTGCGGAGATAGATCGGAGCGATGACGTCCCATCCCCGGCCGTCGTTCGGAGCCCGCGCAAGATGCTCTTCGGTCTTGCGAATCAGGATGGCGAGGTCCTGTCCCGGCTCGTCAAGCCTTTGTTGCAGAGCCTTCGACGGGAGTTCTGGAGAGCCGACCGCGACGTACGTGGAGATGCTGGCGATGGACAGAAACGCGGCGACGCTCAGCTTCAAGGCGACCGGCGACCGGGAGGAGGACCACTCGACGCGAACGGCATCGGCCTCGCGAAACAGCCTTCTGGCCGTTTCCGCTCTTGCCACTCGATGGTCGTCCGGAGCGATGCGTCCCGCCGCCAGTTCCCTGTCGAGTTCCTCAAGCTGGTCGCGATAGACTCGGGCGCCGTCCTTTGCGCCGTCCGCGACCGCCGGCCGGAACGAGGACAGCGGATGAAGGAGCGCGGCCGTGACGACCGCCGTCATGACGGCGAATGTAATCCAGATGATCATGGTTCAGGTTGCTCTGTTGCGAGGGCAACATAGCGTCTGCGTGGCACGGAACATTGACGCCAATCAATTACCCGCGCGTTAGGCAACGCGCCCGGTGAACACGTAGCCGACGCTCCTCACGGACTGGATCAGGGCCGGAGCCTTGGGATCCGGCTCGATCTTCTTCCGAAGACGCACGATCTGGGCGTCGATCGCCCTGTCGAATGCTTCTAGGTTTCGGTTCCGCGTCAAATCCATGAGAGTGTCTCTGGTAAGGACACGTCCGGCATTCCGCAGAAAGACGACGAGCATGTCGAATTCGCCCGAGGTCAAGGGAATGTCGCCGCCCGTCGGAGACGTCAGTTTCCGCCGGGGGACGTCCAGGACGAAACCTTCGAAACGAAACGTCTCGTCGGGAACCGCGGCCTGCGTCGTAGGCTGAGCCGCGCCGGCTCGACGCCGGAGGACGGTTCGCAAGCGTGCGAGCAGCTCCCGAAGGTGGAACGGCTTGGCGACATAGTCGTCCGCCCCGAATTCGAGGCCGATGACCTTGTCAGTCACGTCGTCCTGCCCCGTCAGCATGAGCACCGGGACGTCGGAGCCGCTTCGAAGCTCCTTCAGCAAGTCGAATCCGTTCTCGCCTCCCGGCAGCACGAGATCCAGAAAGATTGCGGCAAACGAGCCACGGGAGAGTTCGGATCGCATTCCAGCACCGTTTGCGACGGCAGTCACGCGGTAGCCGTTTTCCTCGAAGTAAAGAGCGAGCATCTGCCTTATCCGGGCGTCGTCGTCGACCACGAGAATGCGATCCGATTCCATCTATCAAGCCCCATTGCATGCCGGCATCAGACATAACGCAGGATTGCGCGGCGCGCCACCGTCGAAGTTGCGCCTTCCTTCACCTCCGACAAGAACCGTCGATTGGGAAACAGTACGGGCAAAGAGGCTGGGCGCATCAGAAGTCCTCCTACCGGACTGCCGGGGCCGCCGCGATGTCTCCCGTGACACGTACGATAAACCCGCGCTGGAGTAGATCCCGCACATGGTTGTCTGGCTGTCTGGCATGCAATGCCCGACATCTGCACACCAATTCTGGGGATGTCCGTCAGCAAAGCGTCCTGAGAAGGTTGACGTCGTCCACGGTCACCGTCCGCCCCCTGACGTCGACCCCGCGTCCCCCCAAGGTTGCGAAAGCGCGTGACAGCGCTTCCGGCGCGAGCCCCAGCTTTCCCGCCAGGATCCTCTTCTGGTAGGGGAGCCGGAAAGTGAAGCAGCTCGCTTCCGCAGGGCACCGACTCAAAAAGTAGTTGGCGACTCTTTGGGATGCGGTCTGCAGGCGGTCGGCCGCGACGCAGTCCAGCGCGGCAAGAAGGTGCTCGGACACGATGAGGGCCAGATTGGCAAGCAGCCGAGGGTGTCGAAGCGCAAGCTCGCGCAGCCCGGCCAGATCGAACGCTGCGACTTCGGTCGCCTCCGCGGCGAGAGCCGTATGGGGATGGACGCCGCCGCCGACAACGAGATGGTCGGCGAACATCTCTCCCGGTTCCAGCACGCAGATATCGGCTTCGCGACCGCTTAATTCCCTCTTCACGAGACGCACGAGACCGTGCATCAGGTAGAAGACCTCCTCCGCCGCCTGGCCTTCGCGGAATATCGCTTCACCGGCCTGGAACGCCCGAACCTCCACCAGCTCCTGCAGAAGTCCTGCCACCCCCTGGTCCAGCCCACGGAATATCCTCGCATCTCGGACAATCTGATTTCTGGCAAGCATCACGCTTCCTTCCCTCGCTCGAGGTCCGGTCGTTGGGGCTCGTCGTCCGCGATCGCCCGCCATGCGGCCCCCTCAAGATCCTCGTACTGGCCGCTCTTCAACGACCAGAGGAAGGCGGCGAGACCGACGCCTCCCATGAAGAGCGCGATAGGTATCAGGTAGATCAACATGTTCATGCGGGTCGCGCCTCCGTCTGCGGGACATGGACACCGGCGGCCGGTGCCGGAGCGCGTCTTATCAGGACGTTGAGGCGCAAGGCGTTGGTGACGACGATGATCGACGACGTCGACATCGCGACCGCCGCGACGAGAGGCGTCGCCAGCCCGGCGATGGCTATCGGCACGGCCAGGACGTTGTAACCGATGGCAAGCGCGAAATTCTGTCGGACGAGCGTCGCAGAACGTCGCGCGATTTCGACCGCCTGCGGAACGGCGTCGAGCCGGTCGCCGAAGAACACGAGGTCCGCCGCGTGGCGTCCGATGTCGGAGGCCGTGGCCGGAGCGATCGACACGTGGGCTGCCGCGAGCGCCGGGGCGTCGTTGATGCCGTCGCCGACCATGAGCACCCGGTGGCCGCCCTTGCTCAGCTCCTGGCAGGTCTCGACCTTCTGCTTCGGGGTCAATTCCGCGAGAGCGCTGTCGATGCCCAGCTTGCGGGCCGTTGCCGCCACCACGTTCTCGCGGTCGCCGGAGAGCATTATCGTCTGGAAGCCGCCGTCGCGAAGACGTTTCACGGCCTCGGCCGCTCCCGGCCTGATCGTGTCCTCAAAGAAGAAGCGTGCGACGGCCCGGCCGTCCCTCGAGAGTACGACTTCCGAGAGGGTGCCGTCGACCTTCGTCGTCTCGCCGCCGCATGCAAAGGCCGAACTGCCAAGACGATACGTCGCCTCGTCACGCGTCGCCTCAAGCCCGCCGCCCGGCACCTCCACCACCCTCTCGAAATGAACGGGAGCAAGAACGGCGCTTCGGACGAGGGCCTGTGAG
Organism: Rhizobium sp. 25PS6; assembly: GCF_032464655.1. NCBI lineage: Bacteria > Pseudomonadati > Pseudomonadota > Alphaproteobacteria > Hyphomicrobiales > Rhizobiaceae > Rhizobium > Rhizobium sp. 25PS6. Next base: position 207,797 of record NZ_JAWDIV010000014.1, on the reverse strand, counting down.
AGAGGATGCCTTGAGTGAACCGCCAGCCCGGCCGCGCAGGCGACGTCGGCATCGTTCTCGGCCTCGAAGGAAACGAGGCGGGGAGTTCCCATCGTCAGCGTGCCGGTCTTATCGAACGCGACGAGGTCGATTTCCGACAGCCTCTCCAGTGCCGAACCGTCCTTGACCATGACGCCTCGGCGGAACAGCTCCCCGGCGGCGACGACCTGCACGACCGGGACGGCCAACCCGAGCGCGCAGGGGCACGTGATGATCAGCACGGCAACGGCGACGAGCACCGCCTGTTTCCAGTCGCCGCCCAGGAAGCCCCATCCCAGGAACGAAACGAGCGCCAGGAGATGGACGACCGGAGAATAGAGCGAAGCCGCGCGGTCGGCTATTCTGCGGTAGCGGGCTCTTCCTCCCTCCGCAGCCTCCATGAGCGCGATGATCTCCGAAAGAAGAGAATTCCTCGCGAGCTTCGTGGCGCGGACCACCAGCGATCCCGTCAGGTTCATTGCGCCGGAGCTCACGCAAGTGCCCCCGTGAACCGAGGCCGGGCTGCTTTCGCCGGTGACGATCGAGAGGTCGACTTCGCTTTCTCCCCTGACGACCACGCAGTCGACGGGGATGCGTTCGCCCGCCGGGATCGCAACTTCGTCGCCTACCACGATATCCTCGACGGCGACGAAACGCCGGGAGCCGTCCGGCTGAACAAGCAGTGCACCGCGGGGCGCAATACGAGCAAGACCATTGATGGCCGCTCTGGCCTTCTCACGCATCATATGATCCAGCGCCCGGCCGATCAGCAGGAAGAACAGCAACGAGACGGTCGCGTCGAACCAGGCGTGCTCGCTGTGATGCATGGTCTCCCAGAGGGATACCGCATAGGAGAGCGTCACCGCGAGCGAAATCGGCACGTCCATATTGGTCCGGCCATGCTTGAGCGCATTCCACGCCGACTGGAAGAAAAACCGCCCGGCATAGATCAAGGTGGGGGCCGCGATCAGCGCCGAAATCCAGTGGAACATGTCACGCGTCGCAGCATCTGCTCCGGACCAGACGGAAACCGACAGCAGCATGATGTTTGCGGCGGCGAAGCCGGCCACGCCGACCGCCAGGAGTAGCTGGTTGCGGGTACTGTCGTTCTCCGTCGCGACGGGCGTGAACAGATGGGCGCGATAACCCGCGCCGTCGATCGCTTCCAGTATACGCGCCGGATTCGTGGCCTCATCCTTTCCGCGCTCCGAGTAGACGCAGGTGACGCGCCGGGAGGTAAGATTCACCCTGGCCTTCTTCACGAAAGGCAGCGCCGTCAGCGCCTTCTCGATCGTCTGTATGCAGGCGCCGCAATGGACGTCGGGAACGCTGAGATCGAGCTGGTGCAGTCCTTCTCCGAGCGGGTGGCTTGCCAGCGCGACTTCCTCTGCACTGAAGGCCTTGGCACTCATCGCGAGCACCGCCTCCGCGTTCATCATGCAGCAGGTCATCGAACGAACTCCGCGGTGTCGAATCGCAGGGCTTCATGCAGGATGGTCATCCCGTCGCGCTTAGAAATCAGTTCGACGATCCAGTCGCCCGAAGGCACGTGGTGGTCGACCTCGAAGCGCCCTTCTGCGACCTTCTTCAAAGCGGCGGTGAAGTCCTCATGGTCGCCCACCGGCCTACGGAAAGCAGCGGTCACTTCTTCGGCGGGAGCGGGTGAACCGTCTCGATTGTGGAGGTTGTAGGTGAAGACGTTGCCACGTAGCGAAATGTCGCCCGAGACTCCGGTCGCCGCCATGGCCTTGATCGCGGCTGCTTTCTGGTTGAACTGCTGGCTCGCCACGTAGGTGTTCTCGACCACGAGGCCACTCCAGCTCGCGGAGGCGAACCAGGCCATCGTCACGTTGACGGAGATTACCACGGCGAAGAAGGCGCATGTCGTCAGCAGCATGTGCCGGCCCGTGAATCCTTTGTCAGTTCTGCTCATTTTATGTCTCCGGGTGAATTGAAGGCCGCGCGGTAGGTGGCGCGGTCGGAGTGGTCTTCGTCTCCGATCACGAACAGGAACTCGTCCACCGAAGCGCCGGAGGGCCGGCTGGTCACGAAGACCTTGACGGTCGTCGCGACGTCGGGCGCTGCGTCCAGCACGAAGCTGCGCGCGTCCTCCTTGCCCAGTTCAGGGATGCGCATCGTCGCGCCCTCGAGTCCCGATATGGTCAATTCGATCCTTCTGGGCTTGGGCACCATATTGAGGATGCGCAGCGTATAGCCGTTGCGGATCGACCCGTCGCTTTCCAGAACGAACTGCGGATTGCGGTCGTGGACGACGTTGAGCTCAAGCCTGTCCCGCATGGCGAGGTGGACGATCATGCCCGCGCCGATCATGCACCACACCGCCGCATAGAAGACCACGCGCGCTCTGAAGATGATCCTCCAGTCGAAGTGCCTGATGCCGTCGACGAGCGACCCGTCCGGCCCGCGCACCCTGGAGGGCTGAACCGGCGTCCGTCCCCCGTCGGTCGCGATCGCCATGTTGTCCGCATACTCGCTGAGGGTGGCGTAGGCGATGAGACCTCGGGGCTTGCCGATCTTGTCCATGACGCCGTCGCAGGCGTCGATGCAGAGCGCGCAGGTGATGCACTCCATCTGCTGGCCATCGCGAATATCGATTCCCATGGGACAGACGGCGACGCAGACGTTGCAGTCGACGCAGTCGCCGACAGGCTGTCCCAGGGCCTGAGCCTTTTTGGAATACCGGGAGCGCTGCTCGCCGCGCCAGTCGTTGTAGGTGACGACGAGGGAATTCTCGTCTAGCATCGCACCCTGGATGCGCGGCCACGGGCACATGTACGTGCAGACCTGCTCGCGCATCAGCCCGCCGAGCACGTAGGTCGTCGCAGTGAGCGTCGCCACCGTCGCATAGGCGACCATCGGCGCGCCACCGGTGAAGAGCGACACGGCGAGGTCTGGAGCGTCTGCGAAATAGAAGATCCATGCGCCGCCGGTCACCACGCCGATCGCCAGCCAGATGGCATGTTTCACAAAACGTTTCCGAACCTTGCCGAACGTCCACTGGGCCGCATCGAGCTTCATCCTGGCGTTGCGGTCGCCCTCGACCCAACGTTCGACGACCAGAAAGAGATCGACCCAGACGGTCTGCGGACAGGCGTAGCCGCACCAGGCGCGACCGACGGCGGAAGTCACCAGAAACAGCCCGAAGCCGGCCATGACGAGAAGACCGGCCACGTAGTAGAATTCCTGTGGCCATATTTCGATGAAGAAGAAGTAGAAGCGGCGCGACGCCAAATCGACGAGGATCGCCTGGTCGGGCGCGTATTCGCCCCGGTCCCATCGGATCCAGGGAGCGAAATAGTAGATGCTTAGCGTGACCAGCATCACCAGCCACTTGAACCGGCGGAAGTGGCCTTCGGCACGCTTGGGGAAGATCTTCTTACGTGCAGTGTAGAGCGGCTCCCGGTTCCGGCGGGCGTTGACGGGCTCCGCGTTCACGTGCTCGACGTTGTTGGGATCCGAGGCAGTGTAAAGGTTCATTTGCCGCTTCCTTTCCGCCGAGTTCTCCCACCTCTCCGTCAGCTCGTCCTTGATTCAAATCAAGAACGGGGTCTTCAAAAAAACGGCCGCGCCGGAGAGGACGCGGCCGAGCAGGAGCCGCTGAACTGAGTGCGGCCACGCCTCGGAGGGTTTCGAGACGTGGCCGGGAGGAACTGCGGGGGAGATATCCGCTGGGACGTCCTCGATCGAATGTCTACCGGCTGGTCGTCCGATGGTCTTTGAGCGCAGTCAAACTCACCATCGAATTTCCGATTTTCTCGGGTTCTTCTCGCTCGCATTCCGGGGCTACGGGCTTCGCCCGAACGGAGACGCGCGAATGGACCACCGAGCGTGGCAGCCCGTAGAGTGCAAGCAATGGATCATGATCATGGCCGCTCATGTCGCACTCCTCACGTTCCACCGCCGAGCGAGTGCACGAACACCGTCAGCTCCTTCACGCTCGCCTCTCCGAGGCGGGACGCCCATGCAGGCATGACACCGTGCTTCGGCGCAGCGATCTGGCGGGCGATCGCCTCTTCGCCCTTCGCCTTCAACCAGATCGCGTCGGCAAGGTCGGGCGCTCCCATGTCCACCTTCCCCTTTCCGTCCTCGCCATGACACGCCGCGCAGTTGTCGAGGAAGAGCTGCCTGCCGGCTTCGGCGAGGGCCTGATCGGAAGGTTTGTTGGTCAGGCCCCAGACATATGCGGCCACCTGCTTCGTCTGCGTTGGGTCGAGCATGTCCGCGAAGGCGGGCATCTCGGAAACGTGGCTGTCCCCGTCGCCGTCGAAGCGGATGCCGTGGGCGATCGTCGTCTGGATCGACTGCAGGTCGCCGCCCCACAACCAGTCGTCGTCGTTGAGGTTCGGAAAGCCTGGACCGCCACTCGCGCCCGAGCCGTGGCACGGCGCGCAATTGACCTTGAACGACGAAGCGCCGCCGGCGATGGCGAACTCGCGCAGGGTTGGATCGGCGTCGATTTCCTCGACTGTCTTCGAGGCGATCATGTCATGGAACTTCATCTGGCCGGCCTTCGCTTGATCGAGATCCTGCTGGAACTCGGCTCGGGTCGAATAGCCCAGGTAGCCCTCTGTTGCGGAAGTGATCATCGGTATGGCGGGATAGGCGATAGCATATCCGATCGCCCAGAGGATCGTGACATAGAAGGTCCACACCCACCAGCGCGGCATCGGATTATTCAGTTCGCGGATGCCATCCCACTCGTGTCCGGTGGTCTCGACGCCGCTGATTTCGTCAATATGCTTTTCCGACATCTCAATCGTCCTTCAGGGGAATGGCAGCGGCCTCGTTGGCCGCCTGCCTGCTGCCGGGGCGGAGCGTGAAGACGACGACGCCAAGGAAGAATGCCGTCATCGCCAGAAGACCCCAACTGTCGGCGAAGTGCCGCATTGCGGTGTACGTTTCCATGTTTCACCTCATCGGTAGCCGGTTGCGTCGTCATAGGTCGAGAAGTCGACCAGCGTGCCGACCATCTGCAGGTAGGCGACCAGAGCGTCCATCTCGGTGAGCTTCTGCGGATCACCGTCGAAATCGCCGACCTTCGCCTTCGGATAGCGGGCCAGAAGAGCGGTGGTATCGGCGTTCGGGTCGGCCTGCGCCTTGATGTCGGCTTCGGCATTGGCGAGCATGTCGTCGCTGTAGGGCACGCCGACGTCTTCGTTGGCTTTCAGATCCATGCCGACGTCCTTGACGGTCACGTCCTGCGTTTTGAGAAAGGCGTATTTCGGCATGATCGATTCCGGCACCACCGCCCGCGGGTCGGAGAGGTGCTGGACGTGCCACTCGTTCGAATAGCGGCCGCCGACGCGGGCAAGATCCGGACCCGTGCGCTTCGAGCCCCATTGGAACGGGTGGTCGTACATGGATTCGGCGGCCAGCGAATAATGGCCGTAGCGCTCCACTTCGTCGCGGAACGGACGGATCATCTGGCTGTGGCAGAGATAGCAGCCTTCGCGAATGTAGATGTTGCGGCCGACCAGCTCGAGAGGCGTGTAAGGCCGCATCCCCTCCACCTTCTCGATAGTGTTCTGTAGATAGAAGAGCGGTGCGATTTCGACGATGCCGCCTATGGAAACGACCAGTAGCGAGCCGACGAGAAGCAGCGTCGCGTTCTTCTCGAGGATCTTATGTTTGTCCAGTATCGATGCCATGGTTCACCTCACTCGGCGGGTTGTGCCTGGGGCACGTAAGCGGTCGGAATTGCGGCTTCGTTCCGCTCGCGGCCGCGGATGGTCATGAAGACGTTCCAGGCCATCACGAGGCCGCCCATCAGGTACAGCCCACCACCCACGACACGCAGGACGTAGTAGGGGATCATGGCGGAGACGGTTTCGGCGAAGGAGTAGACGAGGAAGCCCTGCGAATTGTACTCGCGCCACATCAGGCCCTGCTGGATACCGGCGACCCAGAGAACGGCGGCGTAGACGACGATGCCGAGGGTGGCGAGCCAGAAGTGCCAGTTGACCATCCTGAGGCTGTAGAGCCGCTCGCGGCCCCAGAGCTTCGGCGTCAGGTAGTAGATCGCACCGAAGGTGATCATCCCGACCCAGCCGAGCGCACCCGAATGCACGTGACCAATGGTCCACTCAGTATAATGGCTGAGCGAATTGACCGTCTTCACCGACATCATCGGGCCTTCGAAGGTCGACATGCCATAGAAGGCGATTGCAATGACCATCATGCGGATGATGGGGTCGGTGCGGATCTTGTCCCATGCGCCTGACAGCGTCATCAGGCCGTTGATCATGCCGCCCCACGACGGCATCCAGAGCATGATCGAGAAGACCATGCCGAGCGTCTGCGCCCAATCGGGAAGGGCGGTGTAATGGAGGTGGTGCGGGCCGGCCCAGATATACATGAAGATCAGGGCCCAGAAGTGGATGATTGACAGGCGGTAGGAATAGATCGGGCGGTTGGCCTGCTTCGGGACGAAGTAGTACATCATTCCCAGGAAGCCCGCCGTCAGGAAGAAACCGACGGCGTTATGGCCGTACCACCACTGCGTCAGTGCGTCCTGGACGCCCGAGAAGGCCGAATAGCTCTTGGTGCCGAGGAACGACGCAGGAACGGCTAGGTTGTTGACGACGTGCAGCATCGCGATCGTGACGATGAAGCCGAGATAGAACCAGTTCGCCACATAGATGTGGGGTTCCCTGCGCTTGAGGATCGTGCCGAGGTAGACGACGAGATAGGCGACCCAGACGATGGTCAGCCAGATGTCGACGTACCACTCCGGCTCGGCATATTCGCGCGCCTGGGTGATGCCGAGAACATAGCCGGTCGCCGCCATGACGATGAAGAGCTGGTAGCCCCAGAAGACGAACCAGGCGAGACTGCCGCCGAAGAGCCGCGCATGACAGGTGCGCTGCACGACGTAGAGGGAGGTCATGATCAGGGCATTGCCGCCGAAGGCGAAGATAACTGCCGAAGTATGGACGGGCCGGAGCCTGCCGAAGTTCAGATAGGGGGCGACGTTCAGATCCGGGAAGGCGAGCTGCGCCGCGACCACCACTCCGACCAGAAAGCCAACCACGCCCCAGAAGACGGTGGCGATCAATCCGTATCGGATGACCTCGTCGAAATAGCCGGAGGGATCGGGCTTCGGCTGCCTTCCTGCCGGCGAGAAGTCGACGCGCCGCAGCAGGATCACCGTTCCGGCAAACAGGCAGAAACTCAGGATGCCCATGTGGGCGGCGAAGAGGTGATCGTGGGCGAGTCCCGCGCCCACTAAGGCTAGGAACGCGGCGACAGCGACCACGATGGTTTCCGTTGTATAGTTCATGACGTCTTCCCCAGTGCGCAGCCGGCCACGTCAGGGCCAGCTTTCTCGAACTTTGAAGTACGACTGTCACGAGGACGTCAGCAGCTCCTTGATCTACGTCAATGAACGCGACAAACCCGCCGGGAGGCTCGCCTGTTACAAACCGTCACAACATCGCACCAATTGGCACGATCCGATCATCCACGTGTGACTCGGCCACTGTTTATTGAGCCCACTCAACGAGGGGAAACGACGATGCTGATGCAGGGCAACAACGCTTTTGAAAACGCCGAAATCGCAGTCGAGGCGACTCGCGGTCCTTGCCTGTCTTCGGTCTTCCGCGCCAGCTCCACGGAGCTCGTCGAGACCGGACAGGCGATATGCTGGGAAGGCGATGACGCCAAGCATCTGTTCCAGATCGTCGAGGGCGTCGTGCGGCTGCATCGGATTATCGGAGAAGGACGCAGGGTCATCACTGCCTTCCATTTCGCCGGCGACGTCGTCGGCGCCTCGCTGCTCGGGGAATTTCTCTTCACCGCCGAGGCCGTCACGGATTGCAAGATCCGGCGCATCTCCCGCAAGAACTTTCACCAGGAAGTCGCGCGCTGCGATGAACTGCGCCCTGCCTACATCGACCTCTTGTGTCGCGAGAACGCCGCCGCACACGACCAGATGGTGCTGCTGTCGAAGAAGAACGCCGAGGAGCGCCTCTGCACCTTCATCCTTCGGCTGGCTTCGCGACCTGGCGCGAAGCGCCGCGACGTCTTGCGCGTGCCGATGAACCGCCAGGACATCGCCGACTATCTCGGTCTGACGATCGAGACGGTTTCGCGCACCATCACCAAGCTCGCCGCGCGCGACGTCCTCGTCGCGCAGGGCCGGCACGACCTGAAGATCCTGAGCATGGAAAAGCTTGCTCGTTTGTCGGGGGGTGCAGATGATTTTTCCGCAAAAACCTGCCATAGGGTCAGCATCCACTGATCAAAAGGAACAGGCATGCCCCACCGCCTCATATCGCCACGCACGGCGTCGCCGCAGGAACTGGACGCGGTGGTGCATGTGCTTGACGGGGCGGACATCATAATCCATCGCCTGGAAGGCACCATCACCCATTGGTCGATCGGCTGCGAGAACATGTACGGGTGGACGCGGGAGGAAGCTGTCGGAGAGAAAGTGTACGAGCTTCTCGCCACGCGGACCCCCGAACCCTTCGAAGACATCCGGGCGCAACTCCGGTCACGCGGCTTCTGGCAGGGCGAGATCGTCCACCGGCACAAGAGCGGTCACGACATCATCGTCGCAAACAGATGCGTCCTCGTAAACCTCTCCGACGGCGACCTCGCCGTCATAGAGGCCAACAGCGACGTCACGGCGCTCAGGAGGGCCGAAGAGACCGTCAGGACGCGCGAGGCGCATCTGTCCTCCATTCTGGAAACCGTTCCCGACGCCATGGTCGTCATCGACCAGAAGGGCATCGTTATGTCGTTCAGCAAGGCCGCGGAAAAGCTGTTCGGGCTGACCTCGGACCAGATCTGCGGCCGCAACGTCAGCAATCTGATGCCGAATCCTTACCGCGACGCCCACGACGGCTACATCGGACATTATCTGGAAACCGGCGAGAAGCGGATCATCGGCTATGGACGCGTGGTCACCGGCCGACGGGCCGACGGCACACACTTCCCGATGGAACTGCACGTCGGCGAGGCCACCGCCAACGGCGAACGCATATTCACGGGCTTCGTGCGCGATTTGACGAGCCGAATGAAGATCGAGGAAGACCTGCGCCATGCGCAGAAGATGGAGGCCGTCGGGCAGCTCACCGGCGGCCTTGCCCATGACTTCAACAACTTGCTGACCGTCATCAGCGGAAATCTCGAGATGATCGAAGACAAGTTGCCACCGGGGCCACTGCGCGACATGCTGCGGGAAGCCCAGGATGCTGCGGCCGACGGCGCCAAGCTGACCGGCCAGTTGCTGGCCTTTGGCAGGCGCCAGCCGCTTTCTCCCAAGCAGTTGGACCTCGGGCGCCTCATTACAAGCTTTTCAGATCTTCTTCGACGGACATTGGGCGAGGACATCAAGCTGTCGACGGTGCTGTCTGGCTCACAGTTCGACGCCCTCGTCGACGGTTCGCAGCTTCAGAACGCCATCCTGAACATCGCCCTCAACGCGCGTGACGCGATGCCGAAGGGCGGCGCCCTGACCCTCGAGGTATCGCGAGTTAGCCTCGATGCCGACTACGCCAAGATGTATCCGGAAGTGCGTAGTGGGAACTTCGTGCTGATCTCCATGACCGATACCGGCGCCGGGATGACCGACGAGGTGAAGAAGCGAGCGATCGAACCGTTCTTCACCACGAAGGAGGTCGGGTCCGGCACGGGCCTCGGCCTCAGCATGGTTTACGGTTTCGTCAAGCAGTCAGGCGGACATCTCCAGATCTACAGCGAGATCGGACGCGGCACCACGATCAGAATCTACCTGCCCGCCCTCACAGGCGGCAACACCGGCGCGGGCGACGCTCCTTCGGAAGGAAGCAGAACGCCGCTTCCCGGTGGGAGCGAACTCGTTCTCGTGGTCGAAGACGACCCACGCGTGCGGAAGGTTGCGGTGGCGAGGCTCTCCGCCATGGGCTACTCGGTCGTTGAGGCGGAAAACGGGGGCCGTGCGCTCGAGGTGCTGGCCGACAACGGCGAAGTTGCCCTGTTGTTCACGGACATCGTCATGCCTGGCGGCATGACCGGCGACGAGCTGGCAGGTGAGGCGCGGCTGCTGCGGCCCGATCTCGCCGTCCTCCTCACGTCCGGATACTCGGAACCGGCACTTGCTTCCAAGGATCTCCCTCCCGGCGCCGAGTGGCTGCGCAAGCCTTATACCGCGAGAGAGCTAGCGGCGAAGGTCCGCGGTCTTCTGGACAAGACGTGATCACTGTACGAATTTGTTACTTACTAGAGGTTGGTTAACCATCCTGCCTCATTTTGGGGTGCTCCCAATCGCGGAATGTCAAGCCTCTGTGGTCGGACGTCGTGATTGCCAACACATCAACGCGATCATCACAATTTCCGCTCAATACCAGTCCGGCCTGCGCGTCATCAAGGGCGGGCAGGCTTAGCGCTCCCTGCACCGTGGTCCAGAACACCTAGGATCAATTCGCGGCGCTGAAGGATTCGACGCTGCGGAAACATCAACTGGTCGATCGACTGCCGAAGGGCCCGTCGCTTGATGCGGAGAGGCTCGCCGTCGACCCATCCATCTCCCCTGAACCAAATCGTCCCTTCGCGCTGTCAATTCCCGCGTCAGCACGCAAGGCCGAGTCCGGCGGACGTCTGGACCGACATTAACGGCGATCAGTCACCCAGCGGGAAAGAACATCGACAGACTCACTCCTATTTGACGCGGGTCAAAGAGCGGCTTCCGCGCAAGGCATAGAACCTTTTTCGAGGCCAAGATCGGCCCCTTCGAAAAGGAGACATGCAATGCAATTCAAGCTCGGTCTGATCGCTACCACGGCAGCACTGATCGCGTCGGCAGCACCGCTGATGGCCGCCGACCACGAGGTACACATGCTCAACAAGGGCGCCGACGGCGCGATGGTCTTCGAGCCCGGCTTCGTCAAGGTGGCGCCCGGCGACACCGTGACCTTCGTTCCTACGGACAAGAGCCACAATGTCGAAACGTTCAAAGGTCTCATCCCGGACGGCGCCCAGGAATTTAAGTCCAAGGCGAACGAACAATACCAAGCCAAGTTCGACGTACCCGGCGCCTACGTGATCAAGTGCACGCCGCACGTCGGCATGGGCATGGTCGCCTTGATCCAGGTCGGCGACGCGCCTGCGAACCTTGAAGTCGTCAAGACGGCCAAAGTGCCGAACCTGGTGCGCAAACGCCTCGACGCCGATCTGGCCCAGCTCACCCAGTAGTCAATTTTTCCGGACCGGCTCGTGGCTGACCGCAGTCGCAGGCCGCTTCCGGCAAGGTCTACAGGCCGTCGTCCGCATTGGCCATGGTTGCGAAGGTAAGGCCACGATCAAGGTCCGGATCAAGGTTCCCGAAGGACTCGTCTCGGCCAAGCCAAGGCCGAAGCCGGGCTGGACCATCGAGAAGATCAAGGGTTCGTACTAGAATGCGTACGACCTTCATGGCACGTTCGTGAAGGAAGGGACAACCGAGATCGTGTTCAGCGGCAACAGCCTCGCAGACGACGAGTACGATGAATTCGTGATCCGCGGCACGGTGGCCAAGGAACTCCCGGTCGGTACGCGAGTGTACGTCCCGGTCGTGCAGGAATGTACCGGTGGAGCTGCGGAGCGTTGGTCGAAATCCCCGCCGCCGGAAGGACTTCCGACGACTACGAGGCCCCGGCGCCGTTCTTCGACGTCGTCGAGCAGCCTCGCTCTTAAACAAAGGACGCCGCCCATGTCCACGACCGTACGCGCATGGGCCGCATTCGCGCAAGCAACAGCGCTGTTGCTGATCGCATCGGCGCTGTTTTACCTTCTGATATCCATGCTCATGCCGTACTGACTGGATCCTCCCCTTCCAGCGGCCAAGTTTTCAAGGCGTCGCCGACAGACGTCCAGCTTCACTTCAACGAACCCGTGCGCACCGTGCGCGCCACCGTCAGCCTCCGCAATGGCGAAAGCCAGGACCTTGCGTCCTGGGGGGCGGGTGGCGACGTCACGATCGGTGGCGCCTCTGAAAGCGGATTGGCTAGCAGGTCCGGGGCCTCCGCCATACTCTCGCTGTTCGCCATTGTCATCCATCCGAAGAGGATTCGAGCTTTGTCCGACATCTCGTCCGTATGGTCAATCTCGTCGACAACCGTCGCAACCTCCCGCCGAAACGGCAGATTTCGCGCCACCCGGTTTCAGGTCGTCCTGCGCCGCGGGCCGCCGCAGGAGTGGCACCACACGATACCGTCGGCGATCGCTCGCGGTTCGCTTTCGGGCGAGTTCCTGTCAGGGCTAAGCTCGGTGGGCGGGCGGTCCAAAAATGGATTGCTTGATTCATTTTCTGGACCGCGAAGGCCCCGGCGCTAATCTTCTCTGCTCGCCCGACGACCGGAAACTGTGTGGACGAGGATACCGAAGAACACGTGAGGGGGTTCGAATAGCGTAGGCAGATCGCTCGGCTTCAGGGAGCCGACTTCCCACCAGTCGGGCTGCGCTTGAAGCAGAGACCATGCGCGTATCCTTTCGCTTCGCCACAAGTCGTTGTCCGGGAACTCCTCGAAGACGCCGTCCACGACGACGCTCGTCCAGCCTCTCGTGTTCGACTGCTGCTCGACGTGGAGACAGACCTTCTCGTTCTCCCGCATCCAGCTCAGCTTCTTGCCGGGCATCGTGAAGCTGTACGCCATGTTTCCGGAGAAGGCGAAGTAGACGGCCGCCACGTAGGGCTGGCCATTTCTGCAGCACGCAAGATGCCCGAAGCGTGCGTGCTCGAGTACCTCATAACATTCGCCCTGGGTGAGCTCGCGAAGGTGCAGAGACATAGCTAGACCCCTTTCGATCGACTTCGTCCGGCGCGCGCCCTGATCAGCGTAAGAACGTGCGCACTCTATTCAGAATGTCGTGTAGGGCATGGCCTTCAGGCGTTCGGCCCCGATTCCAGATTCACACTCCATGCAATGCCCCGTAGATGCCACTTTCGATGCGCAGGAACGCTGCATCCACCGCTGCAATCCGATCGACGCCTTCGACTTGCATACCCCCAAAGACTTCGTCGTTCTCGACCTGAGTCGCGTTCCTCGCAGTCGTGTTCGAGAGGTACAGATAGATCGGCGTCTGTGGCCGACATCCGGCGTCCCAGATCGCTCTTTATGATCTCCAGCCGCTCTTTTGCAGCTTGCGTGCCCATACCCGCTCCTTCGAAGGCCGATCCGCGCCTTCACGGAACTTTGAATCGAGATTGCCAGACCGGGCGGATAGGTCTTTGATCTCGCTCAAACTGGCTGTCCGTGGATCGGCCCGTTCGAGGTCTTGTCGCGGAAAGGCGCGCGTCGGTTCAAGCTCTGCTTGCCCGCCCTGCCATGTGATAGGCCATCGAGATGTCGTTGATCACCCTCCGGACGCCACTCACGCTTTCCGCGGAGACTCTCGCAGCCTCGCGTCTTGTCGCATCTCCGAGTTTTCCGCGCAACGTGACCACGCCTTGCGAGACGGTAGCCTTCACGTCCTGATGCGTCAGTCCCAGTTCCATCTGCAGGTGGGTTCGCACCGCGGTCGATAGCACGTCGTCGCCGATCGGGATGATGTCGTTTGAATACATCAATTCTACCTCCTTTTTGCCAGCGGCATCAAACATCAGGGATGAAACCGGGGCGTTGATGCAGATCAGGCGCCCGGTCGGGCGTGGCCCCTGCCGGCCACCATGTACGTGGCAACCGTCCACGGTGCTCCGCAGAATTCCAGAAGAGCCGTCGGAGAAGGATGTCGACGACCTCTTGAGCTCCGGCAAGATCGCTGATGCGCTCCAGATGTCGGTGCTCCTCCGCATCGGCGCGCTCCGCCTCAGTCATGATGTAGGAGAGTCCGGTCGACAGGACCTGCTCTTCGATTCAGTGCGTCGTCTGCAGAAGTGGGACGAGCCCGTTCGTCATGGTGTCGCAGGGCCGCTCGTCGAGATGACCTGGAAGAAAGTCCGCGATCGCTTCGAGAAGATCGCACCAGGACATGAGCTGGCCGTAACAGGCTTCGAGACCGTCGCGCAGGATACGCCTTCCGACGCCGCGCTCGCGGACATCGCCGCGTCGAAGCCGGCCGATGGAACTCGCGGCTTCTGGTCAAGACATTTCCAGGCATGGCCGACCGATACGTGCGCCTCGCCCACGCGCTGACTTCCTGCCGAAAGCGCGGCAGGCTCCCGCTGATCAGTCCCGCGTCGAGACGTTTGCGAGACGCGCGCAGTTGGATGGAAACGATCTCGACATGGACGCCGTCGTCCGCTCGCGTATCGATCTTCTCGTCACCGGCGAGCCGAACGACCACATATACGAGTGCGCTCGGCCGGCCGCGCACGAACTTGCGACCACGATACTCATCGACGTCTCGCTGTCGACCGATTCCTGGGTCGATAATCGAAGGGTTCGTCCCGATACGGGCAGCTTACGGCACCCGCAGCAATTTGAAATCACGTCCGAGGACGGGAAACTCGTCGCAATCGTGCCGATCGATTATTGAATAGTCGTCGAAGACTTCCGCAGTGCTTCGATACGCGTCAATCACGCAGCTTTGCTGTGTGTCCTGCCCAGCGCACCAAAGTACGCGTCGAACGCGGCCGCGACTGCGCGCACCATGAAGCGCGAGTCCTTGGCCACCGTGACGCGACCATCGGATACGGTCGCCACGCCGTCGGCGATGAGATCGGCAAGGCGTTCGTTTCGCTCCAGGAGAAATCCTTCTTCGTGCCCCGCCTCGTGGCTGAGGCTGGCGAGATCGACCTCGAAATCGCACATCAACCGTTCGATGACCCTGGCGCGCAGCTTGTCCTCCTTCGTCAGAAGGTAGCCTTTCGCCGTCGGAAGGACGCCGGACGACACCATCTCGGCGTATCGACCAATCGCCACGTGATTCTGATAGTAGCCAGAGGCAAGGCGCCCGATCGACGACGCGCCAAGTCCGATCAGGGTCTCGCAGTCGTCCGTAGTGTAGCCCTGGAAATTCCTGTGAAGCTTCCCTCCCACGGACGCGATGGCCAGTTCGTCCTCCGGAAGCGCGAAATGGTCGAGACCGATGCGGACATATCCGGCTGCAACGAGTTCTTCAGCTATCGCCTCAGCCTGTTCGTTGCGCTCGGCCGCGCCGGCAAGTGCCGCCTCGTCGATGAGCCGCTGATGCTTCTTGAACGCAGGAACGTGAGCATAGCCGAAGACTGCGAACCTTTCCGGACGAAGTTCGATGGCCATCTGCACCGTCTCGACGCAGGAATCGACCGTCTGGTAGGGAAGCCCGTAGATAAGATCGAAGTTCGTGCTCTTGACGCCGTAGACCCGCAATCCTGCGACCGCAGCCTTCGTCTGGTTGAACGTCTGTATCCGGTTGATGGCCTTTTGAACGACCGGGTCGAAGCTTTGCACGCCGAGACTGGCTCGATCCACGCCATTCTCGCCCAGTGCGACGATCATTTCGTTGTCGAGGGTTCTGGGGTCAATCTCGACCGCCACGCTGGCGTCCTGTTCAAACGCGAACCAGGTCCTCAGCGTCTTCATCAACGCCGCGAATTCGTGCGGCTTCATGATCGTCGGCGTTCCGCCGCCGAAGTGAAGGTTCTTGACGGGAATGCTATCGCCGGCGGCTTTAGCGACGAGTTCGATCTCCCTGCTCATGACGTCGAGGTAGTCGAGGATCGGCGCGTCTTGCTTGGTGATCGTGGTGTGACAGCCGCAATACCAGCACATCGACCGGCAGAAAGGGACGTGCAGGTACAAGGACGCCGGCTCGCCCTTTCCAGCGCCCCGAAGAGCCAGCGCATAATCGTCGGGACCGACCGCGGCTGCGAATGCGGGGGCGGTCGGATAGCTCGTGTAACGTGGCAGCCGAGCTTCGCCGTATTTGACCACAAGTGCATTCGACATCTTCTTGTCTCTGGATTAGATCGTGCCCCCTTATGACCGTCGGCAGGGAGCCTTTCCTTGTCATAAGTCAATGAACGCGATCGCAGATTGTCTGAAACCTTCCGGTGTTTGCTCGCTGTCAAAGTTCGCTGGGCATCTGCCGCGTATCTTTAGGACCGATCGGGGCGAGCAGCCGCTCCATCATAGACAGAAAGCGGCGATCGAAAGGAATTCGAGTCACATGTCTGAGGCGCAAACTCAAGCAAGCGAAGTCTCGCACGTCGATGTGCGGACCCTGCATCCCGGCGAACGTCATCCGAAGATTTTCGGAACGCTTCACACCCTGACGCCGGGCGGCGTGCTGCACATCACGAGCGGTTACGAGCCGCGCCCTCTCCAGTACCAGCTCGAAACCGCGCTGCCTGGCAAGTTTTCCTGGGAATATCTGGAGCAAAGGCCTGAAATCTGGCGCGTGGAGATCACCAGGCTCCGCCGCCGAGGATGAACTCGCGAAGCCACGAATGGCCGAACCCGCCCGCGACCAATAGGTCCGCCTTTCGTTCCAGCGCGGCCGATTGGATGGTGGCGGTCGCGGTCTCGCCGCCTGCCTGGATCGATACGTCTTCCACTTCCAATCCCGCGTGCTTCAAAGAAGAGATCAGTAGCGCGCGGTTCGCCTCGTCGATCTCCTTGTCGTCGGTGATCGAGATGACCTGCACCTGGTCGCGCGCTCGATGAAAAAGCGGGCGCAGGACAGGGCGCGCGCTGCGGTGGCGCTGCCGTCCCAGGCAACGGCGATCGTGTCTATATGAGAGCAGACGCTGGTGGCAGGAAGCAGCACGAGGGGACGGCCGCTTCCGAACAGCAGCGTCTCGGAAAGTTGGCGGGAGAGCTCCGAGGTCTCGACGATGGAAAGTCCGAGGCCGATTGGCGGAAGGTACCGACAGAACAACCGAGTTCGCAGCGGTCGAAAGCCTTGCCGCCAATTCTTGTCATAGCCAAGCACCTATTGCCGCATGAACGCCTGCATCTCGTCGGGCGTGACCTTGCCGTCCTTGTTCGCGTCGACCGCGTCGAATATCCGCTTGTGGATCGCGGTCACCTCCTCGAAGGACAACGCGCCGTCTCCGTCCGTGTCGGCGATTGCAACCATGATCTTCATCATGTGCCCTCGCATGCCCATGGTCGGCATGCTTCCCATCATGCCCGATTGCATCATACTCCGCCCCATCCCCCCGCCAGGCATCGCTCCCTGGCCCTGCCCAGCCATGCCATTCGTTCCGGACGGCGAGGCTGCCTGCGACGCGTCTGCGGGATGGTGCGGGTCGGAATCATTCGTCTGTGCAAGCGCGAAACCTGCTGCGCCGAACGCAACCAGCGCGGCCAGCAGTGTCATTTGTGGTAATCTCTTCATTTTCACGTCGTCTCTCCTTTAGCTATTTCTTCGGCTCGTCCTGCACGCCGTATTTCGTGCAGGACGAGCATTTGGGAACGTCATGATCCGGCGGAAGAACCCGCCGGGCCACCTAGTCGATCGACGAGCGTCGCAGCCGCAACGAGTTGCCGATCACGCTGACCGACGACAGGGCCATGGCGGCGGCCGCGATGATCGGTGAGAGAAGTAACCCCAAGGCCGGATAGAGCACGCCGGCCGCGACGGGCACGCCGGCCGCGTTGTAGATGAACGCGAAGAACAGGTTCTGGCGGATGTTGCTCATCGTGGCATGGCTGAGCTTGCGCGCCCTGGCAATGCCCTGCAGATCTCCCTTCAGCAGGGTCACCCCGGCACTTTGGATCGCGACATCTGTTCCCGTGCCCATGGCGATGCCAACGTCGGCGGCGGCAAGGGCCGGGGCGTCGTTGACCCCGTCCCCGGCCATCGCAACGACGCGGCCTTCGCTTCGAAGTCTCGCAACCACCTTGCCTTTGTCTTCCGGCAGGATCTCCGCCTCGACCTCGTCGATGCCAAGCCGGCGTGCCACCGCCTCCGCCGTAGTCCTGTTGTCTCCGGTCAGCATGACGACGCGGATATTCTCCTTCCTGAGCGAACGCAGAGCTTCGGGCGTCGTCGCCTTGATCGGGTCGGCGATCGCGACAAGACCGCCCACCTCGCCGTCGATGGCGACGTAGATCACGGTCGCTCCTTCGCCGCGCAGAGCCTCCGCCTCGGCGACCAGGGTCGAGAGATCGACGCCTGCCTCCGCCATGATCCGATGGCTGCCGATGACCAGCTTCCGACCGTCGACCGTGCCGGTAACGCCCTTGCCGACCGGACTGTCGAACTCGCGGGCCTCGCTCAAGGCAAGGCCCCTGTCCTTGGCGGCGGCGACAATGGCCGCGGCAAGGGGGTGTTCGCTGGCACGCTCGAGCGTGGCGGCCAGCCTCAGGAGCTCAGCTTCGTCGAATCCCTGGACGACCTTCAACGCGATTACCTTCGGCCTCCCTTCCGTGAGCGTGCCGGTCTTATCGACCACCAGAGTGTCGATCCTTTCGAAGCGTTCCAGCGCCTCCGCGTTCTTGATGAGGACGCCCATTCGAGCACCGCGCCCGACGCCCACCATGATCGACATCGGCGTCGCCAGGCCGAGAGCGCATGGGCAGGCAATGATCAGAACGGCTACGGCAGCGACGAGGCCGTGGGCGAAGCGCGGGTCCGGCCCCCAGACGCCCCAGGCGACAAAGGCTGCGACCGCGATCAGGATTACCGCCGGGACGAACCAGCCCGATACTTGGTCGGCCAGCCGCTGGATCGGAGCGCGCGAACGCTGGGCCTCGGCGACCATGCGGACGATCTGCGAGAGCATCGTGTCGCGCCCGACCTTGCCGGCCCGCATGACGAAGCCCCCGCTCTGGTTCATCGTGCCGCCGATCAGTTTGGCGCCGGCATCCTTGGTGACCGGCATGGATTCGCCGGTGATCATGGATTCGTCGACGGAGCTGCGCCCCTCCAGCAATTCCCCGTCGACAGGAATCTTTTCGCCCGGCCGGACGCGCAGACGGTCGCCGACCGCGACGGCGTCCAGCCCGACGTCCTCGTCCGAACCGTCGTCCTTGATCCGGCGGGCGCTCTTCGGCGCCAGGTCGAGTAGCGCCCGGATGGCGCCGCCGGTCTGCTCCCTCGCACGGAGTTCGAGAACCTGCCCGAGCAGCACCAGGACGGTGATAACCGCGGCCGCCTCGAAGTAGATCGCGACCGAGCCGTCGGCGGCGCGGAAGGTGGCGGGAAAGATGTCGGGCGCCGCGGTGGCGACGACGCTGTAGATCCAGGCGACGCCCGTTCCCATGGCGATCAGCGTGAACATGTTGAGGCTTCGGTTGACGAGCGAGGCCCAGGCCCGTTCGAAGAACGGCCATCCGGCCCACAGAACCACGGGCGTCGCAAGCGCGAGCTGGATCCAGTTCGAGAGCTGCGCACCGAGCACCATGTGCAGGTTGGTGAGATGGCCGCCCATCTCCAGAACGAGAACGGGGAGCGACAGGGCCAATCCTATCCAGAACCGTCGCGTCATGTCGATGAGTTCGACGCTCGGCCCGGTCGCCGCGGTCGTGACCTCTGGCTCCAGCGTCATACCGCAAATGGGACAGGTGCCGGGGCCGACCTGCCTGATCTGCGGGTGCATCGGGCAGGTATAGATGACGCCTTCCGGAGCTTCAGCGGCGGTAGCCATTGGCGTCGGCGGCCGCCGCTCTTGCTGATGATGGTGGCCGCCATGGGCGTGGCCCTGATGGATGTTCTGGTCAGTCATGGACCGCTCCTCCGCGCCGGCTTCCCGCGGCAGCGTCCGTTCCACGCCCGAACCTAGGAAGAAACCTCGGAACCGTTCGGGCATAGGCGTCCCATGCAGCTCCGAACTCGGCGCGCGAGGCCTCCTCCTCCCGCTTTGCCAGCCTCACGTAGAACCAGACCAGAACGGGGAACATGGCGAGCGTCACGAGGGTCGGCCACTGTAGCAGAAAGCCGAACATGATGACGACGAAGGCGTCGTACTGCGGGTGCCGCACGCGTGCGTATGGGCCGGTGGTCGCCAAGCGGTGGTCGCGCTGGGCCGCATAGAGAACGTGCCAACTCAAGGCGAGCAGCCAGAAGCCGCCAACGATCAGGATGTTGCTCAGGAGATGGAACGGACCGACATGCGGATTGACGCGCCAGCCGAACATCATCTCCAGCAAGTGCCCGGCGTCGTGCGACCAGAAATCGATGCCGGGAAACTGTCGCCCGAGCCAACCGGACAGGAGATAGATGGTCAGCGGAAAGCCGTACATCTCGGTGAAGAGGGCGACGACGAAAGCTGAGAAGGCGCCGAGCGAACGCCAATCCCGCTTTGTATCGAGCTTGGTGAAACTCGCTGCGAAGACGATGAACACCAAGGAATTGATGATCACGAGACTCCAGAGCCCGTAGGCGGAGGTGTCAGACATCGTCGGTCTCCTTCTTCGGCAGGGCTGCGCCGGTCCCATGGCCGGCATGGTCGTGGCCGGAATGTCCACCGTGCCCGTGGTGCATGAACAGATGCATCAGCGGGCAAGCGAGGATGAGGAGCCACGGCAGGATGCCGAGGACATGCACGCGATGCTCGTAGGTGATAAGTACCAGCGCGATTGCGGCGAAGGCGATGAAGACGGTCCTGGTATAGGTGCTCCAGGCCGACGGAGGATGATTGTCGTTCATGAGAATGACCTCGTTCTAAAAATTGCAGAGAAGGCTTCGCAATCCGGGGACCGCGTCAGCCGATGCCGTCGTAAGTGACGTAGGCCATCATGCCCGTCGCCATGTGGTAGAGATGATGGCAATGGAGCGGCCAGCGACCGGGATTATCGGCGTCGAAGGCCAGGACGACGTTCGTCATCGGCGGGAGCAGGACGGTGTCCCTGACCGCACCCGCTACCGGCGTCCCGTTGATGCCAATCACCTGGAAATGGTGCCCGTGCAGGTGCATCGGATGCGCCATCATCGACGCGTTGCTGATCGCCACTTCGACGCGCTCGCCACGCTTGACGACGAGACCGTCCGCACCGTCGATGCTCCAACTGTAGGCGGCCATGTCGCCCGTCAGCGAAAGTCTGAAGCGGCGGTCCACCGTCCGGGTGGCAATGGGGGCGACGGGTCGCAGCCGCTGCTCCAGGTCGAGCCCGAGAACCGGCCCCTTCGCATCGCCCGCGACCTGAACCCTGCGGACGTCTGCCCCCTGAGTGGCCAGGATCACGCCTGCGCGCTCGACGGCCCCTTCGCGAATGGCAAGGACGGGGAAGGCACCACCCTCCATGGGCAGGTTCACACGAATGTCGACGCGCTGGCCCATGGCGACCGGGAAGTTAGACCCGTAAACCGGTTCGACACCCTGACCGTCGACCGCGATCAGCTCTCCGGAAAGGCGGCCGGTGTCGATGGTGAATGCGGTCGCCGTCGCGCCGTTTATGATACGAAGGCGGACGCGGCCGCCCTTCTCGACCGTCACGATCTCCGGATCGTCGAACGTGCGGTCGTTGGCGAGATAGGCGTCATAGTCGATATCGTTGAGGTCCATGGCCGGCATTCCCGGCGCCGCCATACCCGCCATGCCGTTGCCTGACATCATATGCTGCATGCCGTTGATGCCCGACATAGCGCTATGGTCCATCGGCATGGCGCCGGACGCGGCTTTCCCCTTCAACTTCGCCAGCAGTTCCTCCGGCGATTTGAAAGAGAAGTCGTGCAGCAGGACGACGACGTCCTGCTCGTCCCGCTTGAGTTCGTCCGCAGTCCTGACGATCAGCGGCGCGGCGAGCAGGTTCTGCTCCTGGAGCGTATGAGCGTGCATCCAGTGCGTGCCGCCTGCGCCGACCGGAAAGGTGTAGCGACGGGTTTCCGTCGGCTTGAGAAGCGCTGCCGGATTGCCGGGCACGCCATCGTCCGCCCATGGCGGCGTCAGCCCGTGCCAATGGATCAGCGTCGGCTCGTCGATGGCGCTCGATAGCGAGAGGTCGAAGTCGGTTCCAGCCTCCACCTCAAGGCCCGGTCTGCCATCCGGTTGAACCAAGCCGAAGACTCGGGCAGATCTGCCCATGACGTCGATGGTCCGATAGCCGACGGACAACCCGCGTGGCGCAGGAGAGGTGGCGGCGGCGACCTGAGCCCAGGTGCGCAGGGGAGGAAGGGCAAACGATGTGCCGAGCGCGGCTGCGCCGACCATCAGGCCATTGAGGAAGTTACGACGTTTCATTGTAGTGGTCCTATTTCGGATCGGCAGAGCCAACCATTGGTCTGGGATGTCCGGGAGGACATCCGTCGAAGCGACCGGTTGCCGCAAACAAGGCGGCCTCCGGCTTCCTCAGACCGGGCGACGAGGAGGACCGAGCGCCGGCGGAACCGTCATGCCACTGCGGGTCTGGTCGCCCCATGCGAAATTGAGGAAGGAAGCCGTAGCTGCGGGAGTTGCCGTCCCCTCCGTGCGGGTGAGGACGACGCAGAAGCCGCATTGGAGGGCGCAGCAGCCGATGTGGTCGGACGTCTGAGGGCCATGAACCGAGGCGTGGGCGTCAATCGCCGGCAAGATGGACTGCTGGAGCCCGAACTGTTCGTGGGACGGATGCTCAAGGCACTGCATCGCCTGCACGCCCGCCGCGGGCGCAAGCAGAAGCGCGACCGCGACCAGGAAGGCCAGCACTGCGTTCACCGATATGGACCTGCGGCTGTCGGCGATGTGCACGGCTCCACTCCCCTGCTCAGCCGAAGCGGCGGCTGACGAAGTTGAAGATCGTAGCGATCGATGCTCCTGCATAGCCACCGAAGATGACGCTTTGAAGGAATCCCAGGGCGACACTTCGAAAATCGAAACTCGTGAGCCCGAGATAGAACTGCAGCCACGGCCTGTGAAGACCCCATTCCGGCCCGGCGAAGCCGAGCAGCATGCAAAGCAGGAACGAGATGGAGACGAAGGCGGCGAGCGTCGCACCCAGCACCGGGACCGAAACATGGGCCGGTGTCGCCGGGGATTTCACCGAAGAAACATGCAAGCTTGTGTTCGCCATTGAAGGATCCTCCGGCCAGGTCGCATATGCAGAAAGCTGGACAAGCCAACAATGCGCCTGGCGGAGGCGTCCTTCCTTGATCTACGTCAAGGAACCCCTGAAACCTACCCGGGCCTGCACATGAAGATGGGCTAAGCCACACAGGCTCCGGCGTGGAAACGACTGGTGGTCGACAAGAGGATCTCTAGCAATTGGGACGTGCCGGCACCCACGCACGCCAACTTCCAACGATAGAGGAGCTTCGTAAGCGGTAACCTCGCCCACACGAACACGCAATTCGCTTGTCCCTCGCCTGTCCCGCACCTCAAGGGCGCGCCTGCATTGCTCCCTCCGACATCAGGCGACGAAACATCGCGTCTATGCGATGCGGCGGCAGGGTTGCGCCTCCGTCCAGCCACCAGGTGAGCGCCGCCATAAAGGCGCCTACGACGTATTGGACCACGAGTTCGCGGGGTATGGCGTTGGAGATATGCTTGCCGGAGTTCGCCGCAAGGTCATCGCGCACGAGATCGGAAAGTATCTGACGAATCGTGCCGAGCGCTACCGTGCCTCCTCGACTGCCTGCCAGCGCCCGGTAGAGATCGATGTGATCGTGGGCATGTTCGAACATCGGCAAGCTGAAGCCGAACGTGCCTCCCCGCCCGGCGCGAGCGGCGGCTTCCGCAAGCTGCCTCCTCAATCCGTCAAGTCCGTGCTGTTTAAGGTCATCCTTGCCGGTGTAGTGGAGATAGAATGTCGATCGTCCGACGTTCGCCGCATGGCAGATCTCCTCGACCGTGATCAGATCGTAGCCCTTTTCCAGGATCAGGGAAATCAGAGCCCGATGCAGCGCCGCCCTGGTGCGGGCGACTCGGCGGTCGATCCTGTGCTTCGCTGTTCCCATCGCTTTTTCCCGGTCAAATCGAGGCGATTGTCCATGATCGGGCGCTCGTGTCCGGTCGGACGTTGACATGAATGAACACACTACCCTGTTATCAGACATGATGTTCAGCTTCTTCAATCGAATTGAAGGCGAGCGACAGCGAATTCTGCGGCAGGATGCGAACGACGATGGTTGACGAACCCGCCTACCCCGGCATGCCACGTTGGGTGAAGATCTCCGGAGTCGTCCTTGCGGTGGCGATATTGCTGGCAGCCGTTCTGATGATATCCGGTATTGGCGGACAACATGGGCCTGGCCGTCACCTCCCGCTTGCCGACACGGGACGCCAGGCGCCGAACGGAGGCGACCCGCCATGATCATGCCGCAGGGCATTCGAAAGGTCGCTCTCGTCGTCCATGTCGTCTCCTCGGTCGGCTCGCTCGGGGCAGTCGCCGCCTTCCTTGCGCTCGCCATCATCGGACTAGCCGGTCAGGACGACCGGTTGGTGCGGAGCACTTACGTCGCTGCGGACGTGATCGCGCGCGTCGTCATCGTCCCTCTGGTCATGGCCTCGTTTCTCTCCGGCCTTGTCCAGTCGCTGGGAACTACATGGGGCTTGTTCCGACATTACTGGGTCCTGGTGAAATTCCTGCTGAACCTTCTCGTCGTCGTCGTTTTGCTGCTGCAGGTGAAGGGGATAGTCTACCTGGGAGTTGCGTCACTTGAATCGACCATGTCGAACTCGGACCAACTCGATCTTCGGCGCTCGCTCGTCATCCATGCCGCTGGAGGACTCGTCGTATTGCTCGTGACGACGGCGCTGTCGGTGTACAAGCCGCGCGGCATGACCCGATACGGATGGCGCAGACATCATCGGCCACGGCCGGGTGGCTCATGAACCGCCATTCCGGGCCATCGGTTCGACGTCCTGCGCTAGTTCAGAAGCCCATCGGCGGCGCATAGAAGCAACGTACCGTGTCTTCGTTGGGAAACAGGCAGAGGTGATAGGAGCCGTCCGGCGACTCCCTGGTCTGCGCCTGTGGAATCAGAAAGACGTGTCTGCGCGTCGCCAGCCTGTGGTCGCCCGGCAGGAGTGTCACTTCGTACCCTTCCTCGCGGTGATGGACGGTCTTCGATGAGATGCGCTGGCAGTCGCCGTTATCACCGTCTCCGTTGCAGCAATAGGGCTCGTAGGTGAAGCCCGACGGCGCATGATGCGCGTGGGCCGCAGTGGCGAACGCCATCCCGATCGCCGCTAGTATCATTCGCATGGCGTCCTCGCTTTCGTGTCCATACAGAACGTGGGCAACGTCACGATCCGCCACGGGATCGTCACTTGCTTCCTTCGAACGGATCGGCCAGCGCCGCAACTGGGCGGCTGATCGGATACTTGATGACGGAGACCTTCTCCGCGAGCTTGACGTCGCCGTTTTCTTCAAGGAGCGCACGGAAGCTCGGATGCATGCCACCGTCCTGGTACGCGAGCGGCGTGAATCTTTTTGCGGCCAGCTCCTGGTATTTCCGATCGTCGGCGGACGCCTTCGCGGCGACTGCGGGGTCGGATCGATCGACGCGCTCCGGACATGCTGCGAGCGGATCGGCGGGGTCGCCGTCCTTGAATTCGGCGTCGAAGACGTACTTCCTGCCGCAGACGGCGACCCTCGGCTCGCGACGGCGAACATCGAAGATGTCGTAGCCCTCCTTGAGGTTCTTCCAGAAGGCGACATTCGGATCGCCGCGATGTGCCGCCAGGTTCTGCGGCGTCATGCGGAACGGGTAGGCCTGGACCTGGAACGCCTGCTGCCCGCCTTTCAAGGCCTTCTCGACCACCGCGTAGATTTCACCTACGCCCTGATCTGTCAGCGCAAAACAGCCCGACGACGAGCAGGCGCCATGTACCATGAGAGCTTCGCCGGAATAGCCAAGGGCCGCTTCCAGGCGGTTGGGATAGCCGAGGTTGAAGGAAAGATAGAACTGTGATTTCGGATTGAGGCCTCCCATGGAAACGCGGTAGAATCCTTCGGGCGCCTGTCGGTCTCCGGTCTTGGTCTTGGGACCTAGCTTTCCGGACCAGCGGCACATCGGATAGACCTTGAGCAGCGCATACCTTCCGCTGCCGTCAACCTTCCAGATCTCCAGCTCGCTTTCCATCTTGAAGATGCGGACGAGGACCGGACTCTCCTGCTTCATTCCCTTGGCCTGCATGCCGGCCAGCAGCTTCGGCGGTATGTCGTGCGAAGCCACGCCGAGATCGTCAAGCGATTGAACGCAGCCGCTCAGGACCACGGCAAAGACGGCGAGCGCCACCCCGCAAAGCTGCTGCCGCACCCGGTCGATTTGATTCAAGTTGTTCAGCAATGAAGTTAAACTACTGACGTGGCTTGCAAACATAGACATGCGCAAGGTCATGCCCTTCCCTTTTGGCCTGGATTCGAACGAACGGATTCAGACAGAAGCGATGGGAGGACGCTGCTCGACGGGTTCAAGAACGCCCGCAAAGGCGACTGTCGCGAAGACGCCAAACGCGACGCGATCTGACTGCGAACAACGGACGTCTGGAGCTTGTGCGACGATGCCGTCCTGCTGGCAGTGCGATCCCGAAACAGATCGGCCGTCACCGCGATGGTGTCCGTCGGAGGTCGCGGGAACGCTGACGACGGCCGGGCCGGCATGGCCGTGATCTGCAGGCGCGGCGATGCAGGGCGCGGCAAGCGAACCCAGCAGCATCATGGTCGCGACGAGGACGTTGATCAGTAGGCGCATCGACTCGTTCCTGCGCAGAGTCTTCTCTGCTTCGGCGGCGTCATAATGGTGAACTTCGCCTTTTCGGTCAACGCGAAGGCGCTACTTTCCAGTCGCGAGCTCCCAAAAGGCCAACCGCCAGGTCGCGGTGATCGCGGCGGCCGTTGTCATCGCCTTCCTCGCAGCCATCGTGCTTCACGCGCTCTTGCGTGGCTAGAAGCGGCGTCGAGGCGGCCATCTCGCCTGCCGCCGTCCCCGACGGTCTATTTCGAGTAACCGCGGTGCTTGCCATAGGCGGCGATCTGGCGAGCGTCGAGAAGCCGGGTCATCTCGAGATGCGCCGCAAGGTGAATGAACCTCAGCCGTGACCGGCCCGCCTCTGCAGTGGCAACCAGGTCGCGAAGGGCGGATTCGGTAATGGTCCTGCTTCTGAACGCCGCGTCGAGCTCCCGCTCGGCCTCGACGAAGACCTTTCCCTCTTCCGATGCCCGAGCCTGCATGAGGTCGAAAACCTCCTGCACCTTCAGGAGCTGATCGTCCGTCAGGCCTAGCCGGTCCTTCATCTGAAGCACATGCGAGGGACCGGGGTAGCCGTTGAGCTCCGCCGGCTTGGCAAAGCCCCATCCGCCCCCTCTGGTCAGTTCGTCGACGTCCGTTTCCGACAAGGACTTGATATCCCGCGCCGCCTGCTGCGCATAGGGGGATGTCACGTGATGCACTCCCTCGGCCACTGCCTGTGTGGCGAGAATGGCGAATGTAAAGCTGACGAGCAGGGATTTCATCGATTGCGTTCCAGTTGGGATGGGACCGCACTATTGCTTGTCATCTCCGTAGGGAACATGATCGAGATCATGTCCAACACCCTCATTGATTACATTCGCGGCCTCTCGACCAGAAGTAAAACGTTCGGCGCCGGCCAGGACCTCTTCAACCAAGGCGACGACGTGGAAAACCTGTATCTCGTGGAGGCGGGCGTCGTTCATCTCGTTCGGCATCAGGCGGATGGCAACGTCGCGGTGCTGCAGCGGGCGTCGCCGGGACTGATCCTCGCGGAAGCTTCGGTCTTCTCGAGCGTCTACCATTGCGACGGCGTTGCCGTGACCGACGTGAACGTGACCGCGGTACCGGTCAAATTGATCAGACGCGTCCTGCACAGCAATTCGGATTTCGCCGAAGGCTGGGCGTCCTACCTTTCCAGCCAGCTACAGCAGACGAGGAAGCGCGCGGAGATCGGCAGCCTGAAGACCGTCGCCGCTCGTCTTGAATCCTGGCTCGCATGGAATGACGGCGGGCTGCCGTCGAAAGGAGAATGGAAGGCGCTGGCCGACGATATCGGCGTCTCGCCGGAAGCCCTGTATCGGGAGCTTTCGAAACGACGCATTTCTTTGCGTGATCGGTCTTGACCCTCCCATGGTTGGAAGCCCTACATGGGGGCGGTCAAACCACTTGGAGACCACGATGTACGAATTCGAAATTCAGAACATGACCTGCGGCCACTGCGCAAGCACCGTGGAGAAGGCGATCAAGACTGCCGATCCGGAAGCCTCCGCCAGCATCGATCTTGCGGCCAGGACCGCCAAGGTTGAAACGAGGAGCGATCCCGCCGCGATCAAAACTGCCATTGAGAAGGCGGGCTATCCGTCCAGTTTCCAACAAGTTTGATTTCGGAACTGAGCACCAGATTTAGCAAGTGTTCCGCGCCGAGGTTTCAAACCGTCAGCGCGGAACCTCATAGGTCTGAGGCGACCGTCGATACGCTTCTTCACACTGCGGCGAGCAAAACCACGGCCCTTCGGGGGCGGCCCGCCTGTAGGATGAGTACGGCGCATGCATCTTGCACACCGGATCGATCCAGGCGGGGTCCGCAGACGGAGCAAGCTCGATCTCATAGAGAGGGACTTCCCCTGCTACCGATCTAAGCGCCACCGTTCCGAGGTCCCGCACCAGGATGCCTCTGGCGACGGCCGCCTCGGCAACGGGCCGGGTGGCGAGCAACTGGCCGGGTGCTGCGAGCGCGGCGATTCGTGATGCAATGTTGACCGTCGATCCAAAGAGATCGCCTGCTCTGCGGACGACCGGCCCGTGGTTCAGCCCGGTCCGAGTGAGCGGCAGTCGCGGCTCCTTACGGCAGGCCTGCAGCAGCGGTCCGAGTACCTGGATCGCCGTACCCGGTTCAGGAAACGATAGCATTGCCTCGTCGCCAATCCATTTGATCGGCGGCTCATAGCCGCTGAGAGCGTCGCGGACCATGCTCTCGAATACCTCAAGCACGTCAAGCGCGGCTGCGTCTCCATAAACGTCCGCAATCGCGCTGAATCCCGCGATATCTATGAACGCAACGGTAGCCGGTGCGGTCGCTAAATCCTCTCGCTGCCTCACATCGCTCTCCATCGCCCGAAGATTAGCAACGCCGCATTCTCGCTTGCGTTCG
Source organism: Rhizobium sp. 25PS6 (assembly GCF_032464655.1). Classification (NCBI taxonomy): domain Bacteria; kingdom Pseudomonadati; phylum Pseudomonadota; class Alphaproteobacteria; order Hyphomicrobiales; family Rhizobiaceae; genus Rhizobium; species Rhizobium sp. 25PS6. The sequence continues at coordinate 178,906 of NZ_JAWDIV010000014.1, read as the reverse complement.
TTTCTCAAGCAAGCCGTGAAGCTGTTTGTCAACACGGGCCCTTGACCTTCCCATCATGGGAAGGATTACCTATGTGTGCAGTTCAACAAGGGATCGACCCATGACTGCCATATCGAAGATTGAAAACTCGACCGCGATACCAATTCCCACCGAGTTCGAAATCGAGGGCATGTCGTGCGCGTCGTGCGTCGCCAGGGTCGAACGGGCGATCAAGGCCGTCCCCAGCGTCGACACCGCGTCGGTGAACCTCGCGACCGAGCGTGCGGCCGTGACGTTCAAGGACAGCGTGGACGCGACCGCCGTCCTCCAAGCCATCGAAGGCGCAGGCTACGAGGCCAGGATCGAAACGCTGGAGATGTTTGTCGAGGGCATGACCTGCGCCTCGTGCGTCTCCCGCGTCGAGCGTGTTCTGAAAGCGGTGCCTGGTGTGGTCGACGCATCCGTCAACCTGGCGACCGAGAAGGCCACGATTCGCTTCGCGGCAGGTGCGGTGTCGCTGCGCGCATTGGAAGACGCCGTCCACGCGGCCGGATACGAGCCGAAATCCGGAAGTCGGCCGGAAAAGGACGCAGCCGACGATCGCCGCGACACCGAGATTCGATCACTGGCGCTCCGCCTCGGCATTTCCGCAATTCTCACCCTGCCGCTGTTCCTGATCGAAATGGGCTCCCACGTCATACCGGGTGTCCACGAGTTCGTCATGAACACCGTCGGCATGCGGCAGAGCCTCTACCTGCAGTTCGCGCTGGCGACCATCGTCCTGTTCGGGCCTGGTCTTGCCTTCTTCCGGAAGGGCGTGCCCAATCTGCTGCGGCTGGCGCCCGACATGAACTCGCTCGTCGTGCTTGGAACTTCGGCGGCATGGGCGTACTCCGTGGTCGCGACATTTCTTCCCGCCGCCCTGCCCGCAGGAACCGTGAACGTCTACTACGAGGCCGCGGCCGTCATCGTGACCCTGATACTGCTCGGCCGCTACCTCGAGGCCCACGCGAAGGGAAAGACGAGCCAGGCCATCACGCGCCTGCTCGGCCTGAAGGCGAAGACCGCCTTCGTGGAGCGCTCCGGGACGTTCCTGGAGATCGGGATCGAAGACGTCCTGGTCGGCGACGTGATCCGCATTCGTCCCGGCGAGAAGGTTCCGGTGGACGGCACGGTGGTGTCCGGGGCGTCCTACGTCGACGAGGCCATGATCACCGGCGAGCCGGTTCCGGTCTCCAAGTCCGTTGGAAGCGAGGTGGTCGGCGGCACGATCAACAAGACGGGGTCGTTCACGTTCCGCGCGACGAAGGTCGGGGCCGACACCGTGCTCGCCCAGATCGTCCGGATGGTCGAGGCCGCGCAAGGATCCAAGCTCCCGATCCAGGCTCTGGTGGACAGGGTGACAGGCTGGTTCGTCCCCGCCGTCATCCTCGCCGCACTGGTGACGTTCGGCGCGTGGATGATCCTCGGCCCGTCTCCGGCGCTAAGCTTTGCGCTAGTCAACACCGTCGCCGTCCTGATCATCGCCTGTCCGTGCGCGATGGGTCTCGCGACGCCGACGTCGATCATGGTCGGGACCGGCCGCGCGGCCGAGCTCGGGATTCTGTTCCGCAAGGGCGAGGCGCTGCAAAGCCTGCGTGAGGCCCGAGTCGTCGCCCTGGACAAGACCGGAACGCTGACGAAGGGCAAGCCGGAGCTGACCGACTTCCAGGTTTCGGAAGGCTACCTGCGCGAGGACGTCCTCGCCTGGGTGGCGAGCATCGAGGCGCTGTCGGAGCATCCGATCGCCGAAGCAATCGTCAAGGCTGCCGAGGCGGAGGGACTGGTGCTCGCCGCCGTGAAGGACTTCGAAGCGTCTCCAGGCTACGGCGTGAAGGGTACCGTCGCAGGTCAATCGCTGCTCGTCGGCGCGGATCGGGCGCTGGTCCGCGAGGGCGTCTCCGTGGAAGGATTCGCCTCGATCGCCGAGGGACTCTCCAGCAAGGGCAGATCACCGCTCTATGTCGCCGTGGACGGCCGTCTTGCTGCGATCGTCGCCGTGTCGGACCCCGTCAAAGAAACGACGCCCGAAGCGATCAGATCCCTGCATGCCCTTGGTCTCGAAGTGGCGATGATCACCGGAGACAACCGTCGTACCGCCGAGGCGATCGCCTCCCAGCTCGGCATCGACCGAGTGATTGCGGAGGTGCGTCCGGAAGGCAAGGTTGAGGCGGTCAAACGGCTGCGCGAGCGTGGCAAGGTCGCTTTCGTCGGTGACGGCATCAACGACGCCCCGGCGCTCACGGAGGCGGACGTGGGACTTGCCGTCGGCACGGGCACCGACGTCGCGATCGAGAGCGCCGACGTCGTGCTGATGTCCGGAGACCTCACCGCCGTCGTCAGGGCCGTCGGACTGAGCCGCGCGACCATCCGAAACATCAAGCAGAACCTGTTCTGGGCGTTCGTCTATAACGCCGGCCTCGTGCCCGTTGCGGCCGGTCTTCTCTATCCGGTCAACGGCACCCTGCTGTCGCCAATCTTCGCCGCCGGCGCGATGGCAATGTCCAGCGTGTTCGTCCTCGGCAACGCCCTGCGCCTTCGCCGTATAGAACCTTGAAGCAATTGCGGCGTCGCCATCGGCGCCGCCCCATATCGACAGGAGCATGGAATGAACATCGGAGAGGCAGCAAAGGCCAGCGGCGTGTCGGCCAAGATGATCCGCTACTATGAGCAGATAAAACTGATCACGCCGGCGCATCGCACGGAATCGAGCTACCGCACATACGGCGAAAACGACGTCCATACCCTGCGGTTCATACGCAGGGCGCGAGACCTCGGCTTCTCCGTCGAACAGATGAAGACCCTGCTGGCCCTCTGGCGGGACAGGTCGAGGGCAAGCGCCGACGTGAAGAGCATCGCCCGCGAACACATTGAGGAACTCGAACGCAAGGCTGCTGCGATCCATGCCATGACGGCAACGCTCAAGCACCTGGTCAAGCACTGCCATGGCGACGATCGGCCCGACTGCCCGATCATCGAGGAGTTCGCCAACCAGAGCGATGAAGCGCCGACGCCTGCGATCAAATCCCGCTTCGGTCTCAACGGATTGAAGACGGACCACGGCGGGCGCTAGCCGCCCCCTCTCGGTCCCGAGTAGCGCCGTCATTCCATCCTGACCCTGACGTGGCAGGTCGTACGGGTGCAGGCAGAACCAGCTTGCCTTGCCGCGCCATCGTCCGCCAGGTGGAGAGGTGGTTCGGCTTCAAGCCGTACCGCTCGGCGACTTCATTCACCATCGCGCCTGGCCGAAGGCTCTCCGAAACGATCTGCGCCTTGACCTTGTCCGGCCAGTGCCGGTGAACCTCACGACCGGATTTCCTGGTCGTGAGAACCTCCAATGTAGTCTCCATGGAGAAACTCCCGTTGCTCGTCCATGGAAAGCCGATCACACATTACTATGACGACAACAACCGCTCAGGAGACCGGAGCGGTGCAGAGCGCTGCCCAGAGGTCGTGCTTCCAGTCCGCTCCCGGCGGCACCGACACGTCGATTGCATAGTCGGCGGAATTGATCCGCACCATGGCTGGCGAAATGCAGCGCACGCTCGCCTTGTGCCTTCCTCCGTCCCGATAGAGGACCGACCCGCCACCGTCGAATTCCGAGCGCGTGATGACGACGTCGAAGTCGAAGGCGGGATCGCGGGCAGGCCCGCCCTCGGCCAGACTGAGGCTGATGGACCGGCTACCGCCGAACGAAGCGGTATGAAAGGCAAGTCCGGACGCCGCCGCGATCGACGCCGATTGCGTGAAGAGGATCAGAGACAGAAGAACCCGGCGCATCTACCACTCCCGTGGTCTATGCACTGTGATCTTAGCACGTTCACGTCACATACGCACGTTGGCCCTTCATAGCTTTGCGGTGCGTGCGAGCCGGCCGCCGGAAAGGATCAAGACACGATGACCATTATCCTTTCGCCGCTGTTGATGACGCGGTCGTCTTCCACACCCCGCCATTCCTCCGGTGTATGAAGTTGTAGAGACCGATCTGCCGAACGTCCCCTGCATCCGCTCGACGGCCTCGCCAAGATCGAAGGCGTCCAGATCTCCGACGACGATGACGTCTACGTCGCTGTCCGGACGCTCCGACCCGAGATGAAGGCTAGACTAGGAGGAGCGTGCCCAGCGCCAATTCTGGATTTCCGGCATGTCTTCTCCACGCTCCCTCACGAACGCCCGGTGCTCGTCGAGCTTTGCATGCAGGTCTGCGATCACGTCTGGGACCTTTTCGGCGAGATCGGGCACCCGCGCGATCGCCTCGAGAGCGAGATGATACCTGTCCAGCTCGTTCAAGACGGTCATGTCGAACGGCGTCGTCGTCGTGCCCTCCTCCACGAACCCGCGCACGTGGATGTTGCCGTGATTGGTGCGCCGGTACGTCAACCGGTGGATGAGATAGGGATAGCCGTGGTAGGCGAAGATGACCGGCCTGTCCTTCGTAAAGATACCATCGAACCGCGCGTCGTCGAGACCATGGGGGTGCTGCTGGGGGTCCTGCATTGCAAGCAGGTCGACGACGTTCACCGTCCTGATTTTCAAGTCGGGTATCGCCTCGTGCAGCAGCATCACGGCCGCGAGCGTCTCCATCGTCGGCACGTCTCCCGCACATGCCATCACGACGTCAGGCGCGATCGAATCCTTCTCGAAGCTTGCCCACTCCCAGACGCCAACGCCCTCTTCACAATGCTTCACGGCCTCGTCGATCGTAAGGTACTGGGACTCCGGCTGCTTGCCCGCCACGATCACATTGATACGGTCGTAAGTCCTCAGGCAGTGATCGCCGACCCACAGGAGCGTGTTGGCGTCTGGCGGTAGATAGATGCGGACGACGTCTGCCTTCTTGTTGGCGACCAGATCGACGAAGCCGGGGTCCTGATGCGAGAAGCCGTTGTGGTCCTGTCGCCAGACATGCGACGTCAGGAGGTAGTTCAGCGACGACACCGGCTCCCGCCAATCCAATCCGCGCGAAACCTTGAGCCACTTGGCATGCTGGTTGAACATCGAGTCGATGATGTGGATGAAGGCCTCGTAGCATGAGAAAAGGCCGTGGCGGCCGGTAAGGAGATATCCCTCCAGCCAGCCCTGGCAGAGATGTTCGCTGAGAACCTCCATGACCCGTCCGTCTCTGCCAAGATGGACGTCGTACTCTTCGATCTCTTGCATCCAGACACGGTCCGTCTGCTCGAAGACGGCACCCAGCCGGTTCGACTCGGTCTCGTCCGGCCCGAAGATCCGGAAGTTTTTGGCCTCGGCATTGAGCCGCATGACGTCCCGCAGATACCGTCCTAAAATCTCTGTCGACTGGACCTGGGAAGCGCCACGAACGTCGATCGCGACCGCGTGGTCGCGAATGTTTGGTAGCTGCAGCTCCCGGCGCATCCGTCCACCGTTTGCATACGGCGTCGCTCCCATACGCTTCTCGCCACTCGGCGCCAGTGCCCGCAGTTCCGGCCGGAGACGGCCGTCGGCGTCAAACAAGTCCTCTGGGCGGTAGCTCCGCATCCATTCCTCCAGAATCTGTCGGTGCGCCTCGTCGCCCCTGCAGTTTGCGACAGGCACCTGGTGGGCGCGCCAGAAACCCTCCACTTTCTTGCCGTCGACCTCCTTCGGCCCGGTCCACCCCTTGGGGCTGCGAAGCACGATCATCGGCCACCGCGGCACGCCGGCCGCTGGCGACCCGTTCCTCGCCGACGCCTGCAGGGATTCGATGATGTCGAAGGCCCGGTCGAATGCGGCCGCCATCTGCCGGTGCATGTCCGCCGGCTCGTGGCCCTCGACGAAGATCGGCTCATATCCATATCCCACGAACAGGCTGCGGAGATCCTCATCGCTTGTCCGCGAAAGGATCGTCGGATTGGCGATCTTATAGCCATTGAGATGCAGGATCGGCAGCACCGCGCCGTCGCGGGCAGGATTGAGAAACTTCGTCGAATGCCAGGCAGCCGCAAGCGGGCCAGTCTCCGCTTCGCCGTCGCCGACCACGCAGGCTACCACAAGGCCCGGGTTGTCGAACGCGGCGCCGAAGGCGTGGACCAGCGCATATCCGAGTTCGCCGCCTTCGTGGATCGAACCGGGGGTCTCCGGGGCGACGTGGCTGGGTATCCCTCCGGGAAAGGAAAACTGCCTGAACAGCTTGCGCATGCCGTCGGCGTCCTGCGAGATGTCCGGATAGACCTCGCTATATGTGCCTTCGAGGTAGGTGTTCGCGACCATTCCCGGTCCGCCGTGACCAGGCCCGCAGACATAAAGGACATCCCCGTCACGAGCCTTGATGACGCGGTTGAGATGGGCGTAGATGAAGTTGAGGCCGGGCGTCGTTCCCCAATGTCCGAGAAGCCGGGGTTTGATATGTTCCGGCCGAAGCGGCTCGCGCAGAAGCGGATTGTCCATGAGGTAGATCTGGCCGATGGACAGATAGTTGGCGGCCCGCCAGTAGCGGTCGATGAGATCGAGCTCGCGCTCGGTGGGGTGTGGGCTTCTACGTTCAGACATGTTGTATCCTCAAAGCTTGTGGCGGCTGATAACTTCGATCGCTTCGTCGGCGATCACCTGTTCCTCGTCGGTCGGAATGACGAGGGCGACGATTTCGCTTTCCCTCGCGCTGATCACGGTCGCGTTCATCTTGTTAGCAGGCTCGCTCAACGAGAGACCCAGCCAACCCAGATGGTGGGCGACGCCACCCCGTATCTCCGGCTGATGCTCGCCTATGCCGGCAGTAAAGACGATGGCGTCGACCCCGCCAAGAGAGACGGCAAGCCTTCCGATCTCGCCGGCGATCCTGAAGCAGAAGAGGTCGAGGGCTTCCCTGGATGCCGGATGAAAGTCCTCCAGCAGGACGCGGACGTCGCCGCTTTTCCCGGAGACGCCGAACAGCCCGCAACGGTGATAGAGGAAATCCTCGAGACGATCCGCGTCGTGGAAATTATTGCGCAGAAGGTGGACGACGGCGCCCGGATCGAGCGAGCCCGGCCGGGTCGACATCGGAACTCCGTCCAGCGGCGAGAAGCCCATGCTGGCGTCTATGCTCACGCCGTCGACCATTCCGCAAAGGCTCGCGCCGCTTCCAAGATGCGCACAGATGATACGGCCGGCGGCCAGGTCTGGATCGTGTTTCCTAAGCTCGCCGGCGACGTACTTATAGGAAAGTCCGTGGAAGCCGTATCTGCGAATCCCGGCATCGTGCAGCTCTCTTGGAATGGCGAGCCGTGCGGCAAGACTACTCTGCGACGAATGGAACGCGGTATCGAAGGACGCCGTCTGCGGTATGTCCGGATATGCGCTCCGCACTGCGCGGACGATCGCAAGCGCCGGAGGGAGGTGCACCGGCGCGAGATGCGTCAGATCCTCCATTCTGAGGACGACCTCGGGCTCCAGCAGAACGGGGCCATCGAAGACCCGTCCGCCGTGGACGATGCGATGGCCGGCCACCACGGGGTCGAACCCTCTGCGGACGATGCAATCGACGACCTGCGAAACCAGCCGCGCGTCGATCGCTCTGCTGGACGGAAGCTCGACAGCCTCGTCACCGCCAGAAAATCGGAAGGTGAACCTCGGCTGCTCCCCGAGCGTGGCAATGCCGCCACCCAGCCGGAGCGCCCGACCGTCCTTCAGCCTGAAGACGCCGACCTTGAGACTGGAGGACCCGGCGTTGAAAGTGACGGCAACCCTATCCATGGCCCGAAACTCTGGAGCGTGCAGTCCCAGCAGGCTTCGCAGCCACCTTCGTTGCAGCCTGCCTGGCTGCCTCCTTGCTTGCCTCTTCGAAGAACTCGCATGCGTACTCGAGGACGGACGTCTCGTCTTCCGACGACAGACCGAACGGCGCGCACTGCTCCTTCATGGCCCGCAGGACCTTCTTCTTTAATGCGGCGACCGCAAAGGCATTCTTGGAAGCGAGAACCTCCCGCAGGCAGGTTATAGCGACCACTTCCAGGACGATAAGCTTGCCTTGCACCTCTCCTTGGGTCGGTATGGCGAAGCGTTCTCCGCCGCGCTTGCAGTCACGATCCATGATTAACATTGGCGTCTCTCCTCCCTTCGACCGCCGGAACATCGTCCGGGTCCAGTGCGCGTCGCAGCCTGCGTAGCACGACCGCTCGGCCCTTCTCGTCGGCGACGGATTTCAGACGATCGGACAGGTCCAGAACGAACCGCTGATAGTCGTTGTTCCAATCAGGCCTGCCGGGCACGACCGACTTGAGACGTGCGTGCGTCCTGTCTTCGATGAGGCGTGCACCCGCCGGTGAAAGCTCGTAGGCTTCGTCCAGCGACGAGCAGACGACCTTTGCGGAAACCGGCTTCGGGAGCCGAGCGGACATCGCTTCACGAGCGCTCTCCTCTCCATGGACGAGGAAGATTGCCTTGCGGATCGGTTCCCGCTCGGCAATCCACGCATCCAGTTCGCTTGCATCCGCATGTCCGCTATAGGCGTCGAGCGTGGCCATCCTGGCACCGACGTGAATCTCCTCGCCCTGGATGCGGACGTCGGTCGCGCCCTCCTGCAGGATGCGGCCGAGCGTCCCCGCCGCCTGGAAGCCGACGAACAACACGGTGCACTCCCGCCGCCAGAGCCAGTTCTTCAGGCGGTGGCGGATCCGCCCCGCCTCGCACATTCCGCTTGCCGCGATGACAATGTGAAAGCCCCGGACGAGATCGAGCGCCTTCGACTGCTCGGCGGTCTCGGTGAAACGGACGTTCGGCGCGTTGAGCGCGCGAAGGAACGCCTTGCCGTGACTGAGGTCGGCCACATGCTTCTTGAATGCCTCGGTCGCTCGCGACGCGAGCGGCGAGTCTATCATGATGGGGCACCGCGGCACCTCTCCTTCGTCCATGAGGGCGACGAGATCGGTCAGCACCTCCTGCGTCCTCTCTACGGCGAAGGAGGGAATGAGAAGAACTCCGCCGGTGCTGCTCGAGCTCGCCACCACTTCGCGCAGCCGGTCCCGTCGATCGTTCAGTGCGTACTCTTCCCGTTCTCGGTCTCCGTATGTGCTTTCGCAGATGAGGTAATCGATCCCGGAAGGCGCCCGAGGGAGATTTTCGAACAATTTGTTGCTCGCGCCGACGTCGCCGGAGAACAAAATTCTTGTCGCCCCGTCCGCGCCGGGCACCTCGACTTCGATCGATGCGGAACCCATCAGGTGTCCAGCATTCCAGTAACGGAACCTTACGCCGCCAACAGTCTCCCGCCACTCGCCGTACTCGACAGCAATGAACTGCGGCAGCATGCTGCGGGCGTCGTCGGCAGTATAGATGGGCTCCACCGTCTCTCGCGCCCGTCTGCGATTCCTTCGATTGAGCTGTCGGACCTCCGACTCCTGGATGTGACCCGAATCCTGCAGCATGATCGTGCATAGGTCGATCGTTGCTGCTGTTGCAAAGATTGGCCCGCCATATCCCGCCTTCGCGAGCTTCGGAAGCAGGCCGGAGTGGTCGATGTGCGCGTGTGTGAGCAGCACCGCGTCGATCCGCGCTGGCTCGAACGGAAAGGGCTTGTAGTTGAGCTCCTTCTCTGACTTCGATCCCTGAAATATTCCGCAGTCGATCAAAATGCGTGTGCCACCGGCCTCTAAAAGGAAACATGATCCGGTGACCGAGCCCGCGGCACCGTAGAAGTGAAGGATCGGATTGGCCATGACAACTCCTATCTGTTGTCAGGGACTTTAAGGCACCCCGGACGACCGCACGTTGACGAAGGTCAAAGACATGTTCGGCGCTCGCCTGACGTTCAGTTCCAGAAAGCTGCCGCCGAGCATGCCGTCAGGAAGCTCGGTGGCGTGGTCGGCATCCTCAATCTGCTGACGATACGGCCGTGCCCGACGGTGCCGGACGTCCGCCGTCGGATTGAAGAAGCGCTGAAACGGAGCGCCGAAGTCGACGCCGGCGGCATCTCGGTGAAGGTTCAGGACGACAAGGTCGTTCTCGAAGGCGGCGTGTGCGCCTGGCACGAGCGCGGCGTCGCCGAACGGACGGCCTGGTCTGTTCCAGGCGTGACCGCCGTCGAGAACCACATCCGCATCAACTGAAAAAGAGGGAGCGGTCGCCCCTCCCTCTCTCCGCGCCCACCGCACGCCACCCCCTCGGCGTAGCGGAGGGTTGACCGTCAGGCTGCCTTGACCGTGATCTTCTTGTCGTTCTTCGGCCGCTCGGGCGTCTTCGGCAGCTTGCGGACGGCTTCCGGCCGCTCAGCTTGTCGTGGAAGTTGCGACAAGCCGCATGAAGGTTGATGGCCTCTTCGCGCGCGAGCAGTTCCTGTTCTATCAGCGTCACAGGCCTTCACGGACATCTATAATAGACCCGCCGGTAGGCATCGACGACCTGAACGCAGCCCGGAGCATAGACCGCGCCGGCTGTAGCTCCCACAGCAACGGCCCGGCGCGTCGTCCGCCGCGCCACTCCGGCGTAGCTCACTGGCGTTAACGGGCGGCCGACGCGAGCCTGGGCTTCAGAAATAAATGAACCAACGCCGCCGGTAAGACCGTCGCCCACCAGGAGCATTGTGGTGATACCTGCCCAAGCGATAAGTTTTTTGCGGCTGGTCATTCGCTGGCTCCTTCTGGAATGTCATCGATGTGGGGCATCGCCTTCGCATCCACCCGCTTGCTGTCGCTCGGCGGCGCGAATGAGAAATCATCCTTCACCTCTCCGCTCCAGGAATTGATGATCAGCGTATATTGCGGCGCGGCGGCCACGGCCTTGGAGGTGATCACGTATTTGCAGGGAATTGGTTCCGCCCCCGTGCGCACCCACAACTGCCAGTCCGTATCCGCGTTGCGAAAGGCCAGGTGCTCACACTCCACGCCACCAATCACGCCTGTGCCGATATGCTTGGCATCGACAACGCCGGCATTGAGCGCATCGTAGACGTTCGACAACAGCAGGTCAGCACCAGGCAACGCGTGCCCATCCGATTCAAGCTTTACAATAAGTTCATCGATCGTCCCAGGAGCGTCGATCTGGGCGAATGATTTGGCGTCTTTCGAATGAATGGTCACCTGCTTACCGTCGAAAATCATTTCGACGTCGGCGAACCCGCCGGTGCGGGCTGCATGTACTTTGTTCGGGCGACTGACGGCAACCTGACCTGAGCTCGCGAACTGAATCTTTTGCAGATCAGGTGTCACAACTTCAATATCTGTATTGAAGGTTGCGGAGAAGGTCTGCTGTTTGGTCAAGTAATCCGACATGGATTTGAGAATGGCGCGAGCATCATCCTCCGCATGCGCAATCGGCGCAAAGGCTGCCAAGGCGAGTATCGCCACGGCGCAGGGACGTCCAATTTTCATGTTTTCCTCCCTCGGATTGGGCGGCGACCTGACCGCAGCGCCGGAGGGCAAGGCACCGTCGTTCCTCGTCGCCGCGCTGCGAGACCCGATCGGAGCCAATCTCGACCGCTATCAGATAATCAAGGGCTGGCTCGACGACAAAGGCGAGACGCATGAGCAAATATACGACGTCGCTTGAGGCGGGGACCGCAAACCGGGCGCCGACGGCAAGGTGCCATCGGTCGGCAGCACCGTCGACATCGAGAACGCGAACTGGACCAACACGATCGGTGCGCCGGAACTGATCGCCGTGTGGAAGGACCCCGGCTTCGATCCGAAGCAGAAGGCCTTTTACTACGGATGCGTCATCGAGATACCAACGCCGCGGTGGACCGCCTATGATGCCAAACGGTTCGGCAACAAGCCGCTCGAGGGTACGCGGATGACCGTCAGCGAACGCGCCTATACCTCGCCGATCTGGTACACGCCGTGATAACGGTGCCGGCGGTTGAATCGTCCGCTGCACCGTCGGGGCCGTCATCCGGTGAACGCGTGAGCACGATCTTGTTGAAACGCGTGTTGATGGAACCACTGGTCCACTTCATGGCTCTGGCGCTGCTGATCTTCGCAGGCTACGGGCTCTTGGGCCCTGATACGGACGACAAGCCGGACACCATCGTCGTCACGACGCCGAAGATCGAGCAGATGGCGACCGTGTTCACAAAGACCTGGCAGCGCCCGCCGACAGCCGAGGAATTGAAGGGTCTGATCGACGATCATGTGAAGGAAGAAATTCTGGTACGCCAGGCGCTGGAGCTTGGGCTCGACAGGGACGACACTGTCGTTCGTCGCCGCTTGCGCCAGAAGATGGAATTCCTGAACGCGGCCGACGCCGAAACGCTGACAGCGACCGATGCGGAGCTCGATGCCTATCTGAAAGCCAATGCAGCCACGTTCGAGATCGATCCGATGCTGGCCTTCCAGCAGGTGTTCCTCAACCCTCAGCGGCGCGGCGACACGATCGCACAGGACGCGGCTTCCGTCCTCGAAGCGCTGCTGACCAACCCGGCCACGGACCGCGCCCTTTTTGGCGACCCCACGCTGCTTCCGCCCGACCTGCCGCTTTCGAGCAAGACATCGATCGGTCAAACCTTCGGCGCCGAATTCGTGGAAGAACTCGACAAGGCCCCGCTGGGCCAGTGGACGGGTCCCGTCGCCAGCGGTTACGGGTTGCATCTGATCCGGGTGTCTGAGCGCCTGCCCGGCCGAGTGCCGGCGCTCGACGTGGTGCGCGACGTCGTTGCGCGAGAGTGGACGAACGCCAAGCGCAAGGAACTTGAAGACCAGCGATTCGCCGAACTGCTCAAGCGCTATGTGGTGAGCATCGAAAGCCCGGCTGGTGCGGAAACCGGCCCATGACGCGGCTTGGCGCCCTGCTGGCAGTGCTCATCCCGGTGTTCCTGGCCACGTCCGGCATGGCCCATGAGATCAGGCCGGCCTATCTCGACATGCGCGAAACCGCGCCGCACGAGTTCGCCGTCGTCTGGAAGGTGCCGGCGCAGGGCGACATGCGTCTCGGCCTCTATGCAAGTCTGCCGAAGCCGTGCATCGAGAAAGCCGAACCGGTGAGGTTGATCGTGAACGGAGCTTATCTGGAGCGAAGGACCGTCGCCTGTGCAGGGGGATTGAGGGGCGGCGAGATCGGCATCAACGGCCTCAAGTCGACCATGACCGAAGCGCTCGTCCGCATTGAATACACGAACGGCGATACGGAGGTTGTGCGCCTCATGCCGGACGCGCCCTCTTTCACCGCAGCAGGCGCACAGACCAGCCTCGAGGTCGCTCAGACCTATTTTCTGCTGGGCGTCGACCACATACTCTCGGGCCTCGATCACCTGCTCGTCGTGCTTGCGCTCATGCTACTAATTCGAGGCCGCTGGATGCTGGTCAAGACGATCACTGCCTTTACGATCGCCCACAGCATCACGCTGGCTGGAGCGTCGCTCGGATATTTCAGCCTGCCGCAGAAACCGGTGGAAGCGACGATCGCCCTCAGCATCGCATTTGTCGCAAACGAACTGATCAAGACGAAGCCGGGCGAAAGGCGGCTCTCCGAGAGCTATCCCTGGGTCGTGGCCTTCGCGTTCGGGCTGCTGCACGGCTTCGGGTTCGCCGGCGCCCTGAAGGAAATCGGCTTGCCGCAATCCGATGTGCCGCTGAGCCTCCTGACATTCAACCTGGGTGTCGAAGCTGGACAGTTGATCTTGGTTGCCATGGCGCTGGTTCTGGTTAGGGCGGCAAACGCGCTGATCGCGATGCCACCCGCGCCGGCGCGCCAGATCGGCGCCTACATGATCGGCACGGCCGCGATGTTGTTGCTCATTCCCCGCATCGCCAGCTTGGCGGCGTGAGCGGCAAGATCCACTGAAGGTCTGCTTCTCGCTCTGTTCGCGACAAACGGAGCTAGAAGTAGAAGGTGCGCCTTGGTCAAGCCGTGCCGTCAGGCAGGTCAGATGGCTTCAACGCATCGACAACGGCGCTTGGGCGAGCAGGCGCCGGACGTTTGACGGAGAAGCTTCCGTTTTGCCCCGAACGATCCGCTTTGATCCTCGTCGACGAGGACGGCGGCTATGGCACGATGATCGCTGCGCCGCTGATGCGGCCTGCGCGCAGGTCGCCGAGGGCCTCGTTTGCATGTTCAAGCGCGTAGACTCTTGTGACGCATCTGACCCCTACCGCCTTCGCGATCGAGAAGAATTCCGGCCCGTCGTTCCACGTCAGGTTCGCCACCGAGACCACCCGCCGCTCACCCCAGAGCAGGCGGTAGGGCATGCTCGGGATGTCTGACATGTGGATGCCGCCGCAGACCACCGTTCCGCCCTTCCGCACCACGTCGAGCGCTATCGGCACGAGCTCGCCGGCCGGCGCGAAGATGATGGCGGCGTCGAGCGGCACCGGCGGCCTTTCACCGGAGAACCCGGCCCAGGCGGCTCCACCGCCTTCCTGCTCGACTTGATTCCGGTCAAACATCCGGATTGATGCTCGTCAAAGACGGAATGCCGTAGGTCCGATAACCTCCCTGGACACAGCGCCACGACCTCATCCAAAGGAGACGGACATGCGCGAACAGACCTGTAAGACAGCAACGACCGCAGCCACATCGGTTCCGCCGGTCGAGCGAACCTCCGCCGACCTGGTTCTCGAACGTCGGGACGAGGATCGTTGGGAGGTGACGGCGGCGACGCCGCGAGGCCAGGCGTGGGCGAGAGATCATTTCTGCTGCGCGCTTCGGCAATCCTTCAGTGGCACCATGTGTCTCGACATCATGAGTGCCGATCGGCTGCTCAAGGAAGCCCATGTCGATGGACTGACCACCGAGTTCGTCAGCCTGTCTGGAAAGGACATATACTGACACGTTCTACTGACATGTTTTACCGACATGTTCGCCACAATTGTCTGCGCCATCGGCCGAGGATCCCGGCAACGCATGCTCCAGCTCGTCGAAACGGCCCGCGCGCAGCTCGCGCCCAACGGAAGCCTCCACCTCGTTCACGCGGTAGAGGGCCTCCCTTCGTCGGCCTCGCCGGACGATTGGGCGGTCGAGGTGATGGCCGCCGCCGAGACCCGGTAAGCCGCGCGCTTCACACGACCCTCTTCGCCTCAGCCTCCCTGACCTGACTGGCGGCGACGTCACGATACAGTTCGGCGGCGTGCGACAACAGTCGTGATCCGGTCTCGCAAAGCCTCGACACCTCCGTAGGATATTCCTCCAGCTCGGTTTCGACGAAGTCCGAAAGAACCTCGACCGCATCGCCGTTTTCGATACTGCAGGCAAGTCGAGTCAGAAATTCAAAGCATCGAAGCCCTCGCCGAGCGGCGGACGCCGTCAAATCCGTGGTGATCGTGGCCGACGCGACGAAGATCTGCTCTTGAATCAGAGCCCCCGGGCGAAAAACCAGCGCGAGGTTGGACGTGAAAGTGGCGCGTGGATAGAGGCTGGTGAGATATGGCATGTGGTGCTCCGTTTATGGGATAAGGGTTCAGGGCGAGCATCGACTCTCATTCCGTCCTGACGGCGCTCCGTCCTGATACGGCGGTGACGGCAATGCCGTAGAAGACGTGCGGAGAGCCTTCGAGCACCGGGGGTTCCTGCAGCGTCATGGCGCCGATCTCCCACCAGTCAGGATGCTTTTGAAGAAGTGACCAGGCATGCAACCTCTCGCTTCGCCGCGCGTCGCTGTCCGGAAACTCCTCGAACCGCCCTTCGACGACGACGCTCGCCCAGCCGCCGACGGCGGGACGCTGCTCGACGTAAAGCAGACCCTGTCGTTCCCCCGCATCCAGTCGAGCTTCTTGCCGGGCATGGTGAAGCTATAGGCAACGCCGCTGGAAAATGCGAAATAGATCGCCGCCACGTAAGGCTGGCCATTCTTGCAGCAGGCGAGATGACCGAAGTGCGCGCTCTCAAGAATGCGGTAGCACTGGGCCGGGGTGAGTTCCGTCAGCTTCATCGTCATGGTCACGCACTCCGCTCGTATCGAAGGCACGATCATAAGAGTTTTCTGAGTACCCGGCCTTGATCAAGCGCAATGCAAACTTCTCCGCAGGATGCATCATGACCACTGTTTAACCTCAGGAGGCCAGCATGAAGCCGCAGTTCCATCTTCCGTTGTCGACCTATCCCGATGCGAGCTCCTTCACCATAATCGACAACGCAATCGACCTCGCTCGCCAGAACGACGCCGATCTCGTCGCGAGCATCCCGGAAGTCCGGATCCCCCAGATCCATCAGCCCTTCCCCACATTTATCGATGTCGACACATGGCGGGGACAAGCAGAGCGGTATAGCCGGGACAGCGGTGCTTCGCTGCGGGAACACGTCACCGACGCTGTCTCGGAAACTGGCTTCGAGGTGCGAATCCACGGATTCGAGGTCACGGAACCGTTCGTCTATGAACGCTTTTCGGAAATTGCCAGGTGCCACGACCTGTCTATTGTCGAGGCCTCGGAACTCTCCCGCCAGCTTTCCGGGACGCTGCTGTTCGGGAGCGGCCGTCCACTCGTCCTATTTCCTGCCACCAGCGTCTGCTCTCATGTGAACACGATCGCCGTTGCCTGGGACGGCAGCGCCACCGCGGCACGTGCCCTTTCCTGCGCCCGCATCTTTATCGAGCGTGCGACCAAGGTGCAGGTCATCTCGATCACCGACGACAAGGAAATCGACGAGGCGAACCGCGCGCTGCTGATCTCTTGTCTGAAACACGCGGGATTGGAAGTGGAAGACGTATCGATCCAGGCAGGCGGCGAGACCGCGACCGCCGCCATCCAATCGGCCGCGCTGGAACGAAAGGCGGACCTCCTGATTGCGGGCGGATTTGGCCATTCGCGGCTTCGTGAATTCATCCTCGGCGGCGTCACTCGGGAACTGCTCGTCAAAGCCGAGCTGCCGGTGCTTCTTGCCCATTAGAGGGCGCGAAGGGCGTTGAGAATGACCGCCACGTCGATGGCCTCCTGAAGCAATGCGCCGCCGACTGGCGGAAGGTAGCCCGCTCCCGCGAACCCCATCGCGAGGAGCGAGAGACCTATGCCGGCATAGATGCTCTGAAGCGCGATCTTGCGTGAACGACGCGCGATGCCGATCGCCGTTGTTATCCTGGTGAGGTCGTCCCGGACGAGCACGATATCCGCAGCCTCCGCGGCCGCGGCAAGGTTCTCGACGCCGACCGCGACTCCGACGTCGGCTGCCGCCAGCGCTGGCGCGTCGTTCACGCCGTCGCCGACCATCAGCACCCTTCCGTGGACGCGTTCCTTTTCGATGACTGCGACTTTGTCTGCGGGAGCGAGCCTCGCCGAGACGTCGTCCAAGCCCAGCGAGCGAGCTAGGGCTGTCGCGATCGGCAGCTCGTCGCCGGAAGCCAGGACTATTCGAGTGATCCCTACTGCTCTGAGCTGGGTGACGAGTTGGACAGCGTCTTTGCGAAGCCGGTCTTCGAGCGTGATCGTGCCAGCCGGCGTGCCGTCAAACAGTACCTTCACGCGCATCGCGCTGCTTGAACCGTTCGATCCCGAGCGCAGCGCCTCTCCGAAATAGGAGTCTCCTCCGACGCCGACACGCACGCCATCGACTATTCCGGAGATTCCGGATCCCGCGGTCTCGGTCACCTGCGATGGACGGCTCAGTACCAACCCACGTCTATGCGCCTCGTCCACCAGCGCGCGTCCGACCACATGGCCCGACGCCTGGTCCAGCGAGGCGGCCAGCCGCAGGATCCTGTCGGGATGCTCCGGGCCCTCGATGTGACCGACTTCCGGCTGCCCCGCGGTGAGCGTCCCCGTCTTGTCGAACACCGCTACGGTGGCCTGGGCGAGTGCCTCGAGGGGCCCCGCGCCCTTCACCAGAACGCCCTCCTTGGCGGCCTTTGAAGTGCCGGCCGCAAGTGCGACGGGTACGGCCAATATCAACGGACAGGGCGTGGCGACAACCAGCACGGCTACGATCCTTGACAGGTCTCCGGACATGAATGCCGAGACTCCTGCGATCGCTACCGTCGCGAACAGGAACCACACCGAGAACCGGTCGGCCAGGCGCATCAGCTTCGCCTTGGAGCGCCTCGATGCTTCCACGAGCCTGACTATACCGGCATAGGTGCTGTCCTCGGCGCGGCTTAAAACGCGGATCTCGATCGCATCGCCCTCGTTCGTAGCGCCGCTCGAAATCTTGCCACCCCTGGCGATGCGCACTGGGAAAGGCTCTCCGGTCAGCACCGCCTGGTCGATCGTCGCGGCTTCGCCGACGAGCGCCCCGTCGGCCGGTACGACGTCGCCCTTGCGTATCAGGAGCACGTCGCCGACTGCGACCTTCTCGATCGGAATTTCTTCGAAACCGGCTCCGGCAAGCCGCAGGGCCGTCCGCGGAACTTGCGCCAGCAAAGCCGACATCCCCTCGTCGGCGCGACGATGTGCGTATGCCTCCAGAAACTGACCGCCGGAATACATGAGACCGACGATCGCTCCGGCAAGATATTCGCCGAACCACAAGGAGGATCCCATGGCCAGGGCCGCGATCAGATCCAGGCCGTATTCCTGCTTCCGCAGCTTCTTGGCGATCTCAATGCAAAGAGACAGCAGAATCAGGCTGGTGCAGCCTACAAGGATTAAACGATATCCAAGCCCATGACCCGCGAGATAGAGGGCGAGTGCGGCTGAAAGAGCAAGGAGCGACGATAGCACCAGAAGGCCCGGCCGGGAGCCCGCCGTCCTCAGTCGCGACACCCCGTCCTGAGGCCACGTCCACCTATCAGCCCACCAAGCCGCCGCTGTAGCCACCTCTCACCCTCCCATCAATCCGGAAGCCTCAGCGAAACGATTTTGCGCAATCGATGCAGAACGGCGTATAGGGAACCGCAGTCAGCCGCTCCTTGCCGATCGGATGGTGGCATTTGGCGCATTGTCCGTATGTGCCGTCGTTCAGCCTGCCGATCGCCGCGTCGATGGCCGCGATCTGGTCACGCCCCTCGGCTTGCATCTCGCGAAGAACTTCGTCGTTCTCAACCTGGGTCGCGCGCTCCTCGCTGTCCTTCTCGAGCGCGACGCAGAGATCCGCATCGATCGCTTCGAGACGACGGACAAGGTCATCCTTCATCGTCTGCAACACCGTCTGTACCGAGCTTTTATTCATTGTAGTCGCCTTTCAATCTTGCCCGATCAATCTCAGTCCACACGCGATGCCGTCAGAATACCGATCCAAACGCACCGCCATCAAAACGCAGTGGCCGCATATGCCGCTGCCCACAAATCGTCTGCAGCATATCTCAATGCGATCGGAGCTCCTTGATCCCGGTCAATGCCGCCTGCGCGGGCGCACATAGGCTGTCGAGCGAGCTTTCAATGAAATCGTTGCGACAAGCCCGGAGCCCATCATGAATCTCACGGCGCAGACACCCGCCCCGACAACGCCAGCCGTGATCGGACTGACGAGCGTCGAGGCCGAGGAACGCCTTGCCGAGCTCGGACCAAACACGCTGCCCGAGCCTCAGCCTCCATCGCCGCTGAAGGTCTTCCTCGTTCAATTTCGCAACCCCATCATCTACATCCTTTTGCTGGCGTCAGCGCTCTCGTTTGCAACCGGCAGGATCGAAGACGCCCTGTTCATCTTCGTCGTGCTTCTGATCAATGCCGCCATCGGCACCTACCAGGAGTATTCTGCGGATCGAGCGGCAGCCGCCCTTCGCAAGCTTGAGCAGCCGTTGACCAGGGTCATCCGGGACGGCGCGGCTTGCAGGATCGAGGCCAAGAGGCTGGTCGTCGGCGATCTCGTTCTTCTGGAATCCGGCGACAGAATCCCTGCCGATCTGACGCTTGTCGATGCAAGTGACCTCCGGTGCGACGAGTCGCTTCTGACCGGCGAGTCGATGCCTGTCGCCAAAGGGCGCACCGTCGAAGGATCGTCGGATGAAACCCGCAGTTCCATGCTGCTGCTCGCGGGTTCCCTGGTGACGCGCGGCCGAGCCAAAGGCGTCGTGACCGCTACGGGTACCGCGACCATGCTTGGCGGCATCGCCGCCGAGTTGGGAAGAGCTAGTTCGTCGCAGCCCCCGCTTGTCGCCCGTCTGGCGAAATTCACGAACGCGCTCGCTCTTTTCGTAGGATTGGCAGCATTGGTGCTGGTCGTCGCGGGCTTCATGCGAGGCCTCCCTCTGCACGATCTGGTCATGATGTCCGTAGGTCTGGCGGTGAGCGCTGTTCCTGAAGGGCTTCCGATCGCCATCTCCATCGCGCTTGCCGTCAGCATGCGGCGGATGGCCGCCCGCAACGTCATCGTCCGAAGCATGCCGGCCGTTGAGGCCCTGGGTTCGACCACGATGATCGCCACGGACAAGACGGGTACCTTGACCAGCAACGTGCAGACGGTGACCGAAATTCGCCTGCCGGACGGCACGGACATCGCCCTCGACGTGCATGCCGATCTCGACAGGTGCGAGATCAGGGCGAGCTGCCTGGACAGCGACCTGGTCCGCGAGAGGGCGCGCAGGCTGCTACGCGCTGCACTGCTTGCAAACGAAGGAAGCCTCGTTCGCCGGGACGATCTCTGGCTCGCTGCCGGCGATACGGTCGACGTGGCACTTCTTGCAGCAGGGCGAAAGGCGGGGCTGGGACAGGAAGAGCTGAACGACCGATACCCGTTGGCGGCAAGAATCGCCTACGAGCCCGAGCACAAATACGCGGCATCCTTCCACCACGGCAGCGATCGGATCCATGTCTTCGTCAAGGGGGCGTCGGAGGTGCTCATCGAGATGGCGGATCGGATGGACGTCGCGGGCAGCGCTGTCGAGATCGACCGCGCTTCGCTTTTGGCGCAGAAGGAAGAAATGGCCGCTCGGGGGCTCAGGGTGCTCGCGTTCGCCGAAGGAGAAGTCGGCGCGACGCTCGACGGAAGCCTCGGACACGGTCACCTTGTCGATCTCGTGTTCCTGGGGCTGGCCGGACTGCAGGACCCGGTTCGACCGGAAGTGCGGCAGGCTATGAAAGACTGCCGCGCGGCCGGCGTGGACGTCGTGATGGTGACCGGGGACGACCCGCGGACTGCTGCCGCGATTGCCAGAGATGCCGGCCTGGGTTTTCTTGCCAGCCAGGTCGTTTCGGGCCACGACATTGATGAAGCTGCGCGAGCGGGCGACCAACGGCTGGACGAGATTACGAGAGAGGCCCGCATCTACGCTCGCGTGCAGCCGGCGCAGAAATCTGCGATCGTCGCATCCCTGATCCGCAATGGCCACATCG
Organism: Rhizobium sp. 25PS6; assembly: GCF_032464655.1. NCBI lineage: Bacteria > Pseudomonadati > Pseudomonadota > Alphaproteobacteria > Hyphomicrobiales > Rhizobiaceae > Rhizobium > Rhizobium sp. 25PS6. The sequence goes on along the minus strand of NZ_JAWDIV010000014.1, from coordinate 157,847 downwards.
TCGCCGTCACCGGAGACGGCGTGAACGACGGTCCGGCGTTGAAGAAGGCGCATGTCGGGGTCGCAATGGGGCTCAGAGGAACCGAGGTGGCGAAGGAAAGCGCCGATCTCGTCATCACGGACGACAACTTTGCATCCATCGTCGCGGGGATCGCAGAAGGCCGGGCAGCCTATCGCAACATCCGCAAGGTGGTGCTGATGTCGGTGGCAACGGGCGCCGCCGAGGTCCTGCTCTTCATGCTCGCGCTGCCATTCGGCCTGCCCATGCCGCTCCTCCCTGTTCAGCTCTTATGGCTCAATCTCGTGACAAACGGCATCCAGGACGTCGCCCTTGCAGGGGGAAGGCCGGAAGGAGACGAGCTGGCGGGGCCGCCACGTTCTCCGCTCGAGCCTCTCCTCGACCGGCTGATGATCCGTCGCGTCGTTCAATCGACGCTTGTCATCGGCGCGGGTGCCTTCCTGGCCTTTCAGTGGATGCTCGCGCACGGGTATGGCGTTCCCGAAGCCCGCAACATAACGCTTCTGATCTTCGTGATGTTCGAGAACGTCCAGACGCTGGCAAGCTCCTCCGAGAAAAGATCGATATTCTCCGTCGACATCCTCCGAAACCGGTTCCTACTCCTTAGCGTGCTCGCCGCCCAGACGATCCACATCTCGGCGATGTACGTGCCGTGGCTCAGCAGAACGCTCGGCCTTTCGCCCATCACGCCTCTCGAATGGGGCCTCAGCATGCTTGTGGCGAGCTCCCTCGTTTTCGCGACCGAAGCCGACAAGCTCGTCTGCCGGCGATGGCGCGGTCGTTCACCCCGTGTTGCTTGATGAAGATCAAAGACTTCGTCACGGGCGTCGATATCCTTACGCTATTCAACAAGAGAGGTGATCGAAATGCCCATTCGCACGGTATTGAGCATCCTGAGTTCCAAATATTTCGACGAAGACCTGAAGGCCGCCGCCGAGTTTTGCGGAGCCTCAGGAGCACATCTCAGCGCGGTCGTGATCTGCATGGGAGCGTCGCCAATGATGGGAGAATACAACTCCCTCTCGACCGTCTGGCTGGAAGAACGCCAGCGCGAAATCGAGGAACTCGTCAAAAAAGCCGAAGAGATCAAGGCATACCTGTCGCGCACCGACCTGTCCTACGACGTGCAGGACGTCTATACGGAATATGCTTTTGCGCAGGAGGACATTGCAGAACGGGCGCTCTATGCCGACGTCGTTCTCGTCGGCCGCCAAGCGTGCAAGGATGAGGAACTCCAGAAACGGGTCATGAATGGCGCTCTGTTCCAGACGCCGACGCCGGTCATCATCAACCGCGGACGGCGGCCGCTCTCTTCCACTTCCAAATCGATCGTACTGGCATGGGATTCGAGCGACGAGGCGTCGCGTGCCGCAAGGCAGGCCCTCGACCTGCTGAAGACGGCCGACTGCGTCTACGTGACGATGATCGACCCGGTCTCACGAGAGCGGGTGAATGGAGAGGAGCCGGGCGCCGACATCGCGAGCTTCCTCTCCCGGCACGGGGTCAAGGTTCAGGTGGATCGCGTGGCCAGCGGCGGAAACACGGCCGACGAGATCCTGAGGCAGCATGCGACGGACGTGAATGCCGATCTGATCGTCATGGGTGCGTACAATCACCCTCGTTGGCAGCAGACGCTCTTCGGAGGCGTGACGCGCAACATGATCGAGCAAAGCAGCATGCCAATATTCATGGCCCACTGAAGGGATGAACTCGGCGGCACACGTGCGTCCCGCCGGGCCGCTCAGGGCGACGCTGTTTTCGAGCGTGGTCAGCGAAATAGGCGACCGCCGGCGTATCCGCCGCAGAGGAGCGACGTCAACTCTTTCACGCGGCGTCCGCCGTCGCACGCGCAGTCTCGAAAAATCTGGCGAGCACCGCCTCTTCGGGCGTCAGAAACGTGTTCTTTGGAGCAGACCAGCCTTGTCGACGGCCGCCTTCACTGCCGACACTACTTCCTGATCGAGCCGCTCGACAAGCAGCGCGGGATCGACTTCATCTGAAGTCAGCGCGCCCTTCTGTATCTGCGCTTTCGTGGTGGCGACGCCGGGCTCTCGTGGCGCTGCGCTCTGTAGATCGTCCGTTGAGATGCGGTATTGCAAGCCGCCTCGGCATCCAGCCGGCCTGTTTTTCCTTGCCCGCGCCAGCCAGTCCGAACATCACTAATCTCATCAACGCAGTCCTTTGATGCAGATCGTTCTTTGGCTTTTCGTGGCCGCGAGGCGGCGCTTCATCAAGCCCTAGTGCAAGCGCGACCGTTCCAGCTTCCACGCGGTGACGTCGCTGGCACAGACGCTTAACCGAGAGTGGGGGGAACCTTCGCCACTCAGGATTTTCGACGTCGCTATTTCGCAGATCGCGCCGAGGCTCTGCTGAAGCCGGGTCTCGTCGGCCCGAGGCGGGTTGGCCATCTCGCAGAGCGCGGCGCGATCGACTACAATCACACGATGGGCGCCTGCATGTTCCATCACCACGACGCCCGCCTCGCCGGATGATTTCAGAAACGCGGTAACGAACCTCGGCAGCATCGCACTCTCCATGTCGTGCAGTTGATGGAGAGCATGTTAGACGTCTGCGCAAATCCGTCTTTGAGGGATGTCAAAGAACCGAACGCTCTCCAAGTCTATAGTCGTTGAAAATCTTGGAGATGAAGATGCGTACCCTGATGATGACGATCGCCTGGGCCTCGGTCGCCGCTGCAATCGTCGGCATTTTCCTGCCTCTGCTTCCGACGACGCCATTTCTGCTGCTGTCGGCGGGAATATTCGCCCGCATCTCGCCAAGGTTCGAGTCCTGGCTTCTGGATCATCCATGGCTCGGCGCTTCGGTAAGGGCATGGCGCGAGCGCGGGGCAATCAGATCAAGGGCGAAGGCTATGGCGGCGCTGACCATCGGGGCCAGCTTCCTGCTGCTCGTCTGGCTTGATCCCGGCCCCTTGCCACTCGCAGTCGTCGCTATGATCCTCAGCGCCTGTGTCGCATTCATCGTCACCCGTCCGTCGGCGTGAGCTCTCTTGAAGAACCTCAACAAAGAACCGTGTCAATACAAAAGAAATCAAGACCATTCGTCGAGATCAAAAAAATCCCGGCGACGGAGGCTGCAGTGCGTCTCGACCCTTCCGTCGTCACCGCGTCAATTGGCGACCGTCCGCAAGTGCAGCTGTTGATCGTGACGCCGGACGTTGACGCAAGTCAATGAGCTGTGTGACCTCAGGCGGGCAAATAGCGCTGACACCCGCGTCGAAGGTAAGGAGACACGAGATGATGCCAGTGGTCGTTCATGCTGCTCTTGACGAACGCGAGCGGTCGGGAAGAATTGAATTCCGTCGTGACGGGCGAGCGGGTATGGTAATCGTCTCACGGCGAGCGCTTTTGACAGTCGCGTCACCCCCGAGGGCCACGGAGACCAGGCTCATTCAATACGCGGCCATCTTCTGCGAAATCGCAGTCGCCCGCTCCAGGATCATCGACGGCAACCGGGACATCTTTCTGGTTACGGCGAACGATGTCATGAACTGGGTCCGGGGTTGGCGGCATGCGGAGTCGGTTATGTTGCACCGACACCCAGCCAAAGCGGCGACGCCGAAAGCACAAGTCTTTTCGCCACGTCTCGTTTGGGACGCAGGCAAAGCGGTGTAGAGGCTGTTGCTACCTGCATTGAAAGCGTCCGCGGGCCTGCTGCTTGCAGAGGCCTCGAAGCGAACCATCGTCGCAACGTCTTCTGTTGGCGAGGATGAGCTTCAACAGCTCCCATTCCGTTACGGCGGTTCGTTTAAACCACGGTTCCGTCGCGATTTCTTCATGAATTCGGCCAACTAGAACAGCTTCATCCGGTTCCAGATTGAGCACTGAAATTGTCCTTTCGGTATTTATCGGTGAAACTGCAGCCCGGTGTGAACCTCGTGGATGCACGACAGCTCCTTAGTCGATGTGAGCCGTCGTTGCGTGGAAATGGGTGGCCCGTCCTCTCCTGTCAGGGCGGGCCAGCGCTCGGACTTGCCATGGTCATAGGGGGACTCGCCCGAGGTAGCCGATCATCGCTCCCTCGACGGATGGACGTCTTTGATGCAGGTCAACCAGGCGTAAGCTTTCAATCGTCATTCTGGAAAAGAGCCGTCGCCAGGTAGCCCCCGCCGATCGTGCTCGCGAAAAGGTAGATGAACAGGCCCTGCGCCAGCCATCGCTCCGAAACGGGCGAGGGAAACATTTCCGAGAGACCATTGATCCAGACAATGGCGCCCGCGATGCCGCCTATCGCGAATCCGATGGCGAGACGAGTGAGCATGAAAGAGATCAGCGGCGGCATTCGAACCTCCATCCCGATCCGGGGAAACGAGCTCGAAGACAAGCGGTTCCGAACATGATCTGAATCAATTACACGCTCGGAGGAGAGTGCGAGGTAGCGGCACGAAGGAGACAACCGTGGAACATCTTGCGTTCGCTTCCGTATCATTCGCCTTGCTCGTGCTTCCCGGACCCACGAATGCTATGCTCGCTCTCTCAGCCACTGAGCTGCGCACGGTCCGCGCACCTCTTCGTGTCGGAACGGTCGTCATGGGATATCTTGCAACCATCGTCGGCGTCGCCAATATCGCCGGCCCGCTTCTCCAGGATCACGTGGCGGTCGAGCGGATCATCAAGCTGGCCTCCGCTTTCTGGGTGCTTTATCTGGGGTTCCGCCTTTGGGCCCCCGTGCAGTCTTCGGAAAAGTCTCTGATCGGAAACGTTCGCCTGCTGGTTACCACGCTGCTTAATCCAAAAGGCGTTGTTCTTGGCCTGACGATGATCCAGCCGTCCCAGAACTTGTCGCCCTCTGCAGCGATCGCAACGATTGCCGCCGTCGTGACCGTGACGTCCTCCCTATGGCTTCTCGCCGGTCGCCTTCTCCTCGCTGGCAGTCGTCGAACCGCTGTTGCTCGCAAAGGCGGTTCTGCAATCCTGTGGCTCTTCTCCGCCCTGTTGGCCAGCAGCGCCCTATCCTGAGGACCGACGGGATGCGGGCTCCGCAGGTTTCAATCTCTCACTAGAAGCAAGTTGCGTTATGTCAATGATCGCTTTTTAAAGGCATGCTAATGTCGCCGTCATCGGTCGCAAGGAATACCATGATCGGAGATGATGGAGGACTTGCGGACTACCTGTCCGCACTCGCAAATGCGCAATTATGCAGCAGCTGCGACCAGATGCCGATTGTTGGGTGACCTTAAATCTCAGGGCGGATCGAAATAAAAAGAAAAACCGCCGGATCGCTCCGGCGGTTTTCGACTTTTCCTCGATTGGCAGGCTCAGTTCGTGTTGAACTTGCGCACTTCCATGAAGTTCACAGCCGTGCCGCTGAAGCGGGCCGGGTCGACCGAAGCGGTCTTGACGTTGAAGCCCTCGGCATAGACGGCGATCGGCTGGGCACGCATCGTCTGGCTGACGAACCGCGGCGCCTTGACCTGCTTGGAGGCCATTTCGAGGCGGGCATTGGTGAGCGCCCACTGCGAGATCATCTTTTCCGTCAGCTTCGGTTCGGTGCGCACCGTTGTACGGCTGGCACCCGCTGCGGCGGCTTCCTTATGCGTCGGGCGACCACCCTTGGCAGGAAGCCCCTGCGCCACGGCGCTTTCGACAGCCGGTTCGTCGAAGCCGTCGCCAAAGCTTGCCGATTTGGTCATCGGCGCCAATGCGGCGAGTTCGAGCGGCGGCTTTGCGGCAGGCGCCTTTTGCGTCATCGCGGCTTTGATCGCCTGCTCGACCGTCTGCGGCGGCGCATTCGACGCGACCTGGTTTTCCTCTTCGTTTCGCTGCTGGTCGAGCGCATCGGCAAGGGCAGGAGACAGCGCGTCCTGATCGGCTTCGTCGGCCTCTGCTTCCGGATCGGCATCGGCCGCGGCAAGAAGGTTCTCGGCAACCGCGGGGCGTTCGATCGGCGTCGGAACCGGCAGCGCATTCGCGCCCGTCAGCATGGGATCGGCCAATGCAACCTCGGCATCGCCAGGCGCGCGGCGCTGGCCGAGAAGCGAGGGAACCGGAATGCTGTAGGCGCTGAGATCGGCGAATTGCTGCGGCTGGGCCTGATCGGCCGGAAGGGCCGCCGCAAGAGCCTGTTGTGCGGCATTACCCGAAGGCGGGGCGACGAGCGCGCTCGCCACTTCGCTGCCCGTCGGCTGGTTGCTGAATGCCGGGCGAACCTGCGGCACCGGCGCGTTCAGATCGGCGACTTCGGTCTGCTGCGGCTCGGCAGGAGCGGGCTCGGCCTTCGGCGGCGTCGCCTTGGCGACGGCGACAGGCGTGGAATCGTCCGACTCGTCTTCCTGCTCGTCCGCTCCGCCGCCAAAGAGCGCGGCAAACAGCGTCTTGTGCTTCGGCGCCGATTCGGAAGCGCTGGCGATCTGGATCTGCGGGCCGCTGCCGCGGCGCTTATAGTCGGCCATCGCTTGCTGGTAGCCCGGCAATGGCTTGCCATCGGCCGGAATATGGATGGTGTTGCCGTTGGGGAAAAGCCTGACGAGTTCGTCGCGGCTCATGCGCGGCCAGGCGCGAACGCCGCCGACATCCATATGCACGAAGGGCGAGCCCGATTTCGGATAGAAGCCGACGCCGCCGACCTGCATCTTCATGCCGATGGCGCGCAGCGTCGCCAGTTTGACGTCGGGAATGAAGAAATCCATCGCCTTGCCGAGCATATGCTGGCTCTTTTCGGCGACGCCGGATTTGCGCGAGCGGCCACGCAGCATCTCGTTGGTCCCCGGCGAACGGAAACCGCAGACGACGTTGATGTAATCCCTCGAACCGCTCTGGCGATAGACTTCCCAGATCAGGTCGAACAGGCGCGGGTCCATCTTCGTCGGCTGGTTCTTGCGCCAGTCGCGCAGGAAGCGGTTCAGCTGCTCCAGACCCTTGGGGTCGAACTTGCCGTTCCGCTTGTAGGTGATGACGGCTTTTTCGCCGGTATGAATGAAATAAAGCTTGAGGCTGCGGGTGTCGCCCGCTGCCTGCGAAGGCGTACCAACGAATACCGGTGAGGAAACCGCGAGCGCAAGAAGGGCGGCCGCTACCGTCCTTATTGCCTTTCCGCAAATGTCGGCGCACAAAGAACGCCAGCTCAAGCGCGAAGGCTTGGAATTTCCATTCAGATTCGGCAACTCGATCCCCGTCAGACAGACAATGTCCCGTACTGTCTCAGATGACTGTCAAATGCGGTCACACGATGGCAAAAATGCCACACATGATCAACCTTTTCTTTACATAGTGAACGCGCCACTAACAAGTGGTTTATGACTAGTAACAAAACGTGGTTGCCTTAATCTTAATGAAAAGCGCTTAAGCCGCATCTTTCTGGGGATTGTCAGGATCTATGCCGTAGTCCTTGAGCTTGCGATAAAGTGTGGATCGGCCGATGCCGAGCTTCCGCGCCACTTGACTCATCTGCCCGCGGTAGAATTTGAGCGCGAATCGGATGAGCTCCTCCTCGACATCGGCAAGCCTACGCACGTCTCCGGCAGGATTGACGCTGGCGATGGCGTTTTCCGGGGCCTCGGACAGCCGGTGGTGGTGCACCTCGCCTGAGATCGACGCCCTGAAGTCCTCGCCATAGCCGCTGTCGGGATCGAGGCCGGTATTGTCGGCAACGAGCGCCAGGTGATCCACCACGTCATATTCCGGAAGCTGGGCGGCGATCTGCGGGAAATCCGCTTCGGTCAACTCCGGCCCTTCGGCCAAGACGACCGCGCGGAAGATCGCGTTTTCGAGCTGGCGGATGTTGCCCGGCCAGTCATAGGCCGTCAGCAAAGCCAGCGTGCCGGCATTCACCGTCATGCGGCGGCCGTTCTTCTGCTCGCTGGAGAAGCGGTCAGCAAAGACGCGCACCAGATGCGGAATGTCTTCCTTACGTTTGCGCAGCGCCGGAATGGTGATCGGGAAGACGTTGAGGCGATAATAGAGATCCTCGCGGAAATGGCCGTTCTTGACCTCCTCGATCAGATCCTTGTTGGTCGCCGAGATCAGTCGGACATTGACCTTGTGCGCGGTGCGCGCACCGACGGTCTCGATCTCGCCCTGCTGCACGGCACGCAGAAGCTTCACCTGCACCTCAAGCGGCAGGTCACCGATCTCGTCGAGAAAGATGGTGCCGCCATCGGCTTCCATGAATTTGCCGATATGGCGCTCGGTCGCGCCGGTAAACGCGCCCTTCTCGTGACCGAAGAGAATGCTTTCGACCAGATTATGCGGGATCGCCCCGCAATTGACCGTGACGAAGGGCTTGTTCGAGCGGTCGCCGCCGGACTGGATGGCGCGCGCCACCAGCTCCTTGCCGACGCCGGATTCGCCTTCGAGCACGACGGGAATGTTGGACTGAGCCGCCCGCTGGGCGAGATCGATGACACGGAGCATCGCCGGGCTTGCCGAGACGATGTCGTCGAAACCGACCGAGCCTGAGCGCGACCGGCGTCCGGCCCGCGCCTTCACTTCGCGCTGGTCGAGCTTCATCGCGTTCGAGATGGAAGTGGCGATGCGTTCGGGCGAGACCGGCTTGACGACGAAATCGAAGGCGCCGGCGCGCATCGCCTGCACCACCGTTTCGATGCCGCCCTGCCCCGTCTGCACGATGACGGGGATCTGCGTGCCGAATTCGTGAAGCGCATCGAGGAATTCGAGGCCGGTCATCTCCGGCATCATCAAGTCGAGCACGATGACGTTGAAAAGGCCGCTGTCGCGTTTGACCATTTCCAGGCCGATGCGGCCGTTTTCCGCCTGGTGCACGACATGGCCGTGACGCTCGATTGCGTTCTTGAGCAGGCGGCGCTGCACGGGGTCGTCTTCGACCACGAGGATCTGCCCTGCTCCCTTGAGCTCATTGTAACCGGTCATTGTCGCCTCACTTCATGCGAAACCATAAAGCGCACTCTGACAGCAAGGCTTGAACATCCAGTTTTGAGAAACAATTGCATTTTAACGATTGCCACGCGTCGTTTTCGTGCCGAAGCGAGGCCTTTCATGCGCCGAAATCCCCTTGATGCCGGGCCTTCCCGCGCTTACAGCGCCGCCGTCTTTTCAGACGCGCAAAGGACGCTGTAACACTTTGAACCTACGCATCGTGCTTTCCGAAAATCGATTCCGATTTTCGGGCCGATGCGGTAGACAATCAGACCTGTTATGAAAGTGGAGAGGAATTGCGCCCATGAAAATCAAGCTCCCGCATGCCGGCCTTCTTTTATCGGCAGCAGCGCCAGCCGGAGCCGCCGACCCGGCGCTCGGCGAGCTGCCGGTCTGGAAGCTGCAGGATCTTTATCCCTCCGCCACCTCCACCGCCTTCGTCGCCGACATGGAAAAGGCCGGCAAGGCAGCGATCGCCTTTGAAGAAAAGTGGAAGGGCACACTCACTGAGGCGGCGGCGAAGACCGGCGCTGAGGGCATCGGCGCGGCGCTGAAGGAATATGAGGCGCTAGACGACATCATCGGCCGTCTCGGCTCCTTCGCCGGCCTCACTTATTTCTCCGACACCACCAATCCGACAAACGGCAAGCTCTACGGCGACGTACAGACCAAGATCACCGAATTTTCCGGCCATCTCCTGTTCTTTGCGCTGGAACTGAACCGCATCGACGACGCGGTGCTCGACGCCTGCATGGCGAATGATCCCGCCGCCGGACATTATCGCCCTTGGCTGCTCGACCTCCGGAAGGACAAGCCCTATCAGCTCGACGACAAGCTGGAACAGCTATTCCTCGAGAAGTCGATGACATCGGCCGCCGCCTTCAACCGCCTCTTCGACGAAACCATGGCGGAACTTCGCTACGACATCGATGGCGAGAAAGTGCCGCTCGAAGTCGCGCTGAACAAGCTGCAGGAAAAGGATCCGGAAGTGCGCCGCAAGGCAGCCATGGCGCTCGCCGAAACCTTCAAGGCGAATATCCGCACCTTCACGCTGATCACCAACACGCTTGCCAAGGATAAGGAGATCGCCGACCGCTGGCGCGGCTTCGAAGACATCGCCGACAGCCGCCACCTGGCAAACCGCGTCGAGCGCGAGGTCGTCGATGCGCTGGCCGCAGCCGTCCGCGAAGCCTATCCCCGCCTTTCGCATCGCTATTACAAGATGAAGGCGAAATGGCTCGGCATGGAGCAGATGAATTTCTGGGACCGCAACGCGCCGCTTCCGGAAACCTCCACCGCCATCATCTCCTGGCCGGAGGCGAAGGACACGGTGCTTTCGGCCTATGGCAATTTTGCCCCGGAGATGGCTGATATCGCCAGGCGGTTCTTCGACGAGCAGTGGATCGATGCTCCGGTTCGTGCCGGCAAGGCGCCAGGTGCCTTCGCGCATCCGACGGTTCCCTCGGCCCATCCCTATGTACTCGTCAATTACATGGGAAAGCCGCGCGATGTGATGACGCTTGCCCATGAACTCGGGCATGGCGTGCATCAGGTTCTCGCCGGCGCGCAAGGGGCGCTGATGTGCCAGACGCCGCTGACGCTTGCCGAAACTGCTTCCGTGTTCGGCGAGATGCTGACCTTCCGCGCACTTCTGCAAAAGACCACCGATACGCGTGAGCGCAAGGCGATGCTCGCCCAGAAGGTCGAGGACATGATCAACACGGTCGTGCGCCAGATCGCCTTCTACGAATTCGAGCGGAAGCTGCACACCGCCCGCAAGGCCGGCGAACTCACAGCTGACGACATCGGCGAACTCTGGCTCTCCGTCCAGTCGGAGAGCCTCGGGCCGGCGATCAGCATTTCCGAGGGATACGAGACCTATTGGGCCTATATCCCCCACTTCATCCACTCGCCCTTCTATGTCTACGCCTATGCCTTCGGCGATTGCCTGGTGAATTCGCTCTATGCCGTCTACCAGAAGGCGGAGAAGGGCTTTCAGGAGAAGTATTTCGAACTGCTGAGGGCCGGCGGCACCAAACATCACTCGGAACTGCTGAAACCTTTCGGCCTCGACGCCACCGATCCGTCGTTCTGGAGCCAGGGCCTGTCGATGATCGAAGGGCTGATCGACGAGTTGGAAGCGTTGGACCGAGCGGCCTGATCAGCCCTCTCCCCACGCCAAACCTCTTCCCGCAAGCGGGAAGAGGCGACGGCAGGCGGACGAGGGATCGCGCTCCAAGAAAAGACGCCGCCGATGGCCGAAACCCAACCCACTATTCTCTTCCGCGACGACGTGACCGGACAGGTGATGCTTTTCGCCGAGCCGGCAGAGATCATCGTTGCCAGGACGCGCGCCGAGTTCGTTATAGGCCTTGCCCGGATGGAGCAGGCCAAGGCCGCAGGCAAATGGCTTGCCGGCTACATGGCCTATGAGGCCGGATACCTCTTCGAGGAAAAACTTGCCCCCTTCGCCGGGGAACATCGCGAGACCCCCCTCATCTGTTTCGGCGTGTTCGATGCTCCGCAGGCCGATACCCATCCGCTTGCCCAACCAAAACAGCGCCTCGAAAACGAGGAATTCCTCACCGCTCCGAAAGCTGCCTGGAATTTCCCCATATATAAAGAGCGCTTCGACCGTCTCCACCAGCACCTGCGGCTCGGCGACGCCTATCAGGCAAACCTCACCATGCCGGTCGAGGCTCGCTGGAACGGCGACCCTCGTGCCGCCTTCTGGTCGCTGATCGAACGCCAGCCTGTCAAATACGGCGCGCTGGTCGATCTCGGCGGCCCGATCATCCTTTCGCGGTCGCCCGAACTTTTCTTCCGCACCGACGAAGAGGGCTGGATCGAGACCCATCCGATGAAAGGCACGGCGAAACGCGGCGCTACCGCCGCCGAGGATGCCGAAATCATCGAAGCCATGCGCCACGATATCAAGACGCAGGCGGAAAACCGCATGATCGTCGATCTCCTGCGCAACGATATCTCCCGCATCACCGAAGTCGGCACGCTCGACGTCCCGAAGCTCTTCGACATCGAGACCTATCCGACCGTCCACCAGATGGTGAGCCATGTCCAGGCAAGGCTCCGCCCCGATCTTTCGATCCGCGACATCTTCTCCGCGCTCTTTCCCTGCGGTTCGATCACCGGCGCGCCGAAGATGCGGGCAATGGAAATCCTCCATGCGCTCGAGGATGTCCCGCGCGACGCCTATTGCGGCGCGATCGGCATGATCTCGCCCACCGGCGCCATGCGTTTTTCCGTCGCCATCCGCACGATCACGCTTTTTAACGGCGGTAGGGCCGTCTTCAATGTCGGCGGCGGCATCGTCTTCGATTCGACTGCCGAGGCCGAATATGAGGAATGCCTGCTCAAGGCCCGCTTCGCTGTCGGCGACCAATGGATTGAGCGATGATCGATTTTTCGCTGATCGAGACGCTGCGCTGGCAGCCCGGCGAGGGCTTCATCCGGCTGCGGCTGCATCTCGCGCGGCTTTCCCGCTCCGCCCGTCGCCTTGGCTTCCCGCAACCGATCGAGGCGGCGGCCAAGCTCGACGAAGCCGTTGCGGGTGCTGCCGGTCCGCGGCGCATCCGCCTGACCTTCGACGCGCAAGGCCACATCGAAGTGACGAGCGCCGCTTTCGTGCCTCTGGCGCCCGATACCATCTGGACCGTCCGCCTCGCCGAGACCCGCCTGAATTCCGCCGACAGGCTGCTGCGCGTCAAGACCACGCGCCGTGCCGTCTACGAGGCCGCACGCGCCGAATATAGGCCTGATGAAGCCGATGAGGTCATGCTTTTGAACGAACGTGGCGAAGTCTGCGAGGGCACCATCACCTCGATCTTCCTGGACGACGGAACCGGCATCCTGCGCACCCCGCCGATTTCCTGCGGCCTGCTCGCCGGCGTGCTGCGCACCGAACTCATCTGCCGGCGTCAGGCCCGCGTCGGCCGTATCACGCTTGCCGATCTCGATGCCGGCACGCTTTATATCGGCAATTCGCTGCGCGGCCTGATCCGCGCAAATCTCGTCAGGAGCTGACCGTGTACATTCTCTCCCTCACCTATGTGAAACCGAACGATGAAGCCGACAGGCACATGGAGCGGCATATGGCCTGGGTGAAGGAGGGTTATGCCAAGGGCTGGTTCCTCGCCTCAGGCCGCAAAGTGCCGCGCACCGGCGGCGTCATCCTCGCAATCGGCGATCGCACCGCAATCGAGGCCTATGTCGCAGCCGATCCCTTCATCATCCATGGCGTTGCCGAATACGACATCACCGAGCTTGCCGTGACGACCGCGGTCGAAGGACTGGAAATCCTGAAGGGCTGAATTTAGAGGAGCAAATCATGGATGATCTCGCAGCCCATCTGAAAAAGCTCGAAGAAAAACTCTTCGAGCCATCGGTTCGCGCCTCGCGGGAGATGCTGACGACGCTGCTCTCGCGCGATTTCCGTGAAATCGGCAGTTCCGGACGGCTCTATACCTTCGACGTCATTGTGCCCAGTCTTTTGGCCGAACAACGGACGGGAACGTCCCGCGGCGAGCATTTCGAAACCCAAAGGCTTGCGGAGCACATCGCGCTCGTCACCTACCGCGCCATTTACACCGACACCGACGGAGGCGAAAGGCGGACGCTGCGCAGTTCCATCTGGCGGCTGGAAGAGGATGGACACTGGCGCATGCTCTTCCACCAGGGCACCGTCATCGGTTAAGCCAATCCATCGGGCTGCCGACCCCCAGGACGGCCTCGCCGGCTCTATCCCTGCTCGATATTTGGCCTTTCCCCGTCAACGCTCTTTATTGTGACGTCGTTTTATGGTTAGAGCCGGTCACTTCGCACTCTCTGCGGCAATTTCAAAATAATTCTTCGGGCTGAATGCCTTCGTCGCCTTCCACAGGAGAAAAGAATGACGGAACAGAACTATCCGGTATATGCCGAAATTACCGGTCCGATCGTGATGATCGGCTTTGGCTCCATCGGTCGCGGCACCCTGCCTCTGATCGAGCGCCATTTCAAATTCGACAAGAGCCGGATGGTCGTCATCGACCCTCGTGAAGAACCCTCCGACATGGAGATCCTGAAGAAGCACGGCGTTCGCCACATCAAGGAATATGTCACCAAGGACAACTACAAGGAACTGCTGAAGCCGCTGCTGACGGAAGGCGAGGGCCAGGGTTTCTGCGTCAACCTTTCGGTCGACACCTCCTCGCTCGACATCATCAAGCTCTGCCGCAAGCTCGACGTTCCCTATATCGACACCGTCGTCGAGCCTTGGCTCGGCTTCTATTTCGACAAGAGCATGAGCAATGCCGACCGCACCAACTATGCGCTGCGCGAAACCATGCGCAAGGAAAAGGCGAAGAATCCGGGCGGCGCCACCGCCGTCTCCACATGCGGCGCCAATCCCGGCATGGTCTCCTGGTTCGTCAAGCAGGCGCTCGTCAACCTCGCCAACGACATCGGCCTCAAGTTCGAGGAACCGGACCAGCACGATCGCGAAGGCTGGGCAAAGCTGATGAAGAAGCTCGGGGTAAAGGGCGTCCACATCGCCGAGCGCGACACCCAGCGCACCAAGCATCCGAAGCCGCTCAACGTCTTCTGGAACACCTGGTCCGTCGAAGGCTTCATCTCTGAAGGCCTGCAGCCGGCCGAACTCGGCTGGGGCACACATGAAGAATGGATGCCGAAGAACGCCAAGAAGCATAAGAAGGGCAACAAGGCGGCAATCTACCTGGAACAGCCGGGCGCCAACACCCGCGTGCGCACCTGGTGCCCGACGCCTGGTCCGCAATATGGCTTCCTCGTCACCCACAACGAGTCGATCTCGATCGCCGACTTTTTCACGGTCCGCGACAAGGACGGCGAAGTGACCTTCCGCCCGACCTGCCACTATGCCTACCACCCGGCCAACGACGCCGTTCTCTCGCTGCATGAGATGTTCGGCAATGGCGGCACGCCGCAGCCGGTCCATCACGTTCTCGACGAGGACGAGCTGGAGGACGGCATCGACGAACTCGGCGTCCTGCTCTACGGCCATGAGAAGAATGCCTATTGGTATGGCTCACGCCTGTCGCTGGAAGAAACCCGCCGCATCGCGCCCTACCAGAACGCCACCGGCCTGCAGGTCACATCCGCCGTCCTCGCCGGCATGGTCTGGGCGCTGGAAAACCCGAATGCCGGCATCGTCGAAGCCGACGAGATCGATTACAAGCGCTGCCTCGAAGTGCAGATGCCTTATCTCGGCCCGGTCGAAGGCCACTACACCGACTGGACCCCGCTCGACGGCCGTCCGGGCCTCTTCCCGGAGGATATCGACACCAAGGATCCGTGGCAGTTCAGGAACATTCTGGTTCGCTGAGATCGCCTGCACGGCTTTGACAATGCCCGCCGCAAGGCGGGCATTTTTGTAACGCCGGCTGTATAATTGGCGCCCGCCACCCCTCCAAGGCTTGCCTTCGTGCCGGGCGCGCGCCATGTTTTGCCCGAACTTGGCGGCTGTCCGCCGCGCCGATTCGCCGGGAGAAGCCTTATGAAAATCAGAACTGGTCTTGTTCTTGTCGGTGCAGCGGCCGCTCTTGCCGCCTGCGTTTCATCGGAGCCGCGTCGTTTGCCGGTTGCAACCTCGCCCGCCGCCACCGGTGTCGAAGGCAACTGGAGCGATCCGAACGGCATCGTTTCCACCTTCCAAGGCGGTACGTTCACCACCCGCACGACCGACAGCAACCAGCTTCTTGCCTCGGGCACCTATATCAATACCTCACCGACCCTGGTGGAGATCAACATGACCTCGCTGGTGCGCAAGACCCAGTCCAAGGTCAATTGCGCCCTCGTCAACCCGAGCCAGCTCAATTGCACCTCCGATTCCGGCGCGCAGTTCACGCTTTCCCGCCGCGGCTGAGAGATGGGGCGATAGGCTAGAGCACACCATGCGGGCATCGCCGCTCCCGATTGCGACGGGCCGCTGGTGCTGATCTTCGTCGTACCGGCGGTTCTGATCTATGGTGCAGGCGCGCTCATTGCCTATCGGGCCGGCCGGCGCTTTCATCGCCTCGTTTCCATTCTCTGCTTGATCATCGCGCTCGCGACGGTCCCGAATATCGCAGAGGCCGTGCACGAACTCTACCGAAACGCCGCCGACAGCGAATGCCGGGGATAGGAACCCGGCTTTTTTACCCTGCCCCCTTGGAAAGCGTCTCGCCTGGCCCAGCTTTCTCTTGCGGTCGTGCATCGTCTGATGGAACATCCGCAGGCCGGGAAACGGCCCCGGCGCATAATGAAAGGGATCGGCGAGGATCAGGGGGATCTTTCGCCTCAATCAGGAGAACAGGGATGACGAGGTCTTTCAGCTTCGGTCTTTTGACCGCGTCCATGCTGGCGCTGAGCGCGGGCGCCGCCTTTGCGGATTACGAACTCAATATTCTTCATATCAACGATTTCCATTCGCGCATCGAATCGATCAACAAGTTCGACTCCACTTGTTCGGCCGAGGAGGAAGGCAAGAAGGAATGCTTCGGTGGTGCGGCCCGCCTGAAGACCGCGATCGACCAGCGCCGTCAGGCGCTATCCGGCAAGAACATCGTCCTCCTCAATGCCGGCGACAATTTCCAGGGCTCGCTCTTCTACACAACCTACAAGGGAGCAGCCGAAGCCGAATTCCTGAACCTGATGAAGTTCGACGCCATGACCGTCGGCAACCATGAATTCGACGACAGTGAGGACGGGCTCGCGACCTTCCTCGACAAGGTGCAGTTCCCTGTCGTGACGGCGAACGTCAAGGCGACCGCCGCCTCCAAGCTCGGCGACCGCATCAAGCCCTCGCTGGTGCTCGATGTCGGCGACCAGAAGATCGGCATCGTCGGCGCCGTCACCAATGATACGGCAGAACTTTCCTCCCCCGGCCCGAACGTTACGATTGAAGATGACGTCCAGACCATCACGGCAGCCGTTCAGGGTCTGAAGGCACAGGGCGTCAACAAGATCATCGCGCTCACCCATGTCGGCTATCCCCGCGATCTCGCCCTGATCGCCAAAATCCCGGATGTCGACGTCGTCGTCGGCGGCCATTCGCACAGCCTGCTCTCGAATACCGATCCGAAGGCTGAAGGCCCCTACCCGACGATGGTCGACAATCCCAGCGGCTACAAGGTGCCGGTTGTCCAGGCTGCTTCCTACAGCAAGTATCTCGGTGACCTCGTCGTCAATTTCGACGATAGCGGCATGGTCAAGGATGCCAAGGGCGATCCGATCCTGATCGATTCCAGCTTCACGCCCGATCCCGCCGTCATTACCCGCATTGCCGAACTGGCAAAGCCGATCGAGGAACTGCGCAAGAAGGTGATCGGCTCCTCCGAAAGTCCGATCGAAGGCGACCGCAAGGTCTGCCGCGTCAAGGAATGCTCGATGGGTAACCTGGTGGCCGACGCCATGCTCGATCGCACCAAGAACCAGGGCGTCACCATCGCCGTTCAAAACGGCGGTGGCCTGCGCGCTTCGATCGACGGCGGCGAGGTCACCCAGGGCGAAGTCATCACCGTCCTGCCTTTCCAGAACACGCTCGCGACGTTTGAGACGACCGGCGCAGATGTCGTCAAAGCGCTCGAAAATGGTGTCAGCCAGATCGACCAGGGCGCCGGGCGCTTCCCGCAGGTCGCCGGCCTGAAGTTCTCCTTCGATCAGTCGAAGCCCGTCGGCAGTCGCGTCGGCGACGTTCAGGTGAAGGAGGGCGACAGCTTCGCTCCGATCGACCCTGCCAAGACCTACAAAGTCGCCACCAACAACTTCATGCGGGCCGGCGGCGATGGCTATTCGATCTTCAAGGACGGCAAGAACGCCTATGATTACGGTCCGGACCTTGCCGACGTGACCGCCGAATATGTCGCAGCACATTCGCCCTACAAGCCCTACACGGACGGCCGCGTCACGGAACTGGCGCAGGCAGCGCCTGCTCCCTCCGCTTCCGAGCCAGCGCCTGCTGCACCGGCTGCTCCCGCTCCGTCTGCAGAGCCGGCTCCGGCACCTGCTGCACCGGCGCCTTCCGCCGAACCGACGCCGGCGGCCCCCGCAGCTCCAGCCCCGTCTGCAGAACCCAGCCCGACTCCGGCAGCACCTGCCCCATCCGCAGAACCGGCTCCGGCACCCGCCACACCGGCGCCTTCGACCGAGCCCGCACCAGCTCCGGCAACACCATCGACCCATGTCATCGTTGCCGGCGATACGTTCTGGGATCTGGCCGAAAGCTTCTATGGCGATGGCGCCGAATGGCGCAAACTCTCGGAAGCCAATGGCAGCCCGAATCCGCGCCATCTCAGGATCGGCGAGGAAATTCAGGTCCCCGCCAAGTAAGACGATTTGTCTCGACGCCACTGGCCGGTCCGGGGTTTTCCGGGCCGGCTTTTCTTTCTATAGGGTGAACCACGATCTCCGGGCTGCGTATGAGCCGATGGGACAAATGAACGTTGGGGTCAGAATGACAGCAGATATTTCACTCCGCCCGGCCGACCATCCGGCCGTCAAATTTGGTAAGGTGGGTGTGCTGCTGGTCAATCTCGGCACGCCTGACGGCACCGATTATACCTCGATGCGCCGTTATCTCAGGGAATTCCTGACCGATCGCCGCGTCATCGAATGGTCGCCCTGGAAATGGTATCCAATCCTGTTCGGCATCGTGCTCAACACCCGCCCGCAGAAGGTCGGCAAGGCCTATGAGCTGATCTGGAACAAAGAGAGAAACGAAAGTTATCTCCGCACCTACACCCGCAATCAGTCGCACCTGATGGCTGAGCGCCTGAAGGATCTTGATAACGTCAAGGTCGACTGGGCGATGCGCTACGGCACACCGTCGATCGCCTCGCGCATCGAGGCGTTGAAAGAAGAAGGCTGCGACCGTATCGTGCTCTTCCCGCTCTATCCGCAATATGCGGCGGCGACGACCGCCACCGTCAACGACAAGGCCTTTCAGAAGCTGCTCTCGATGCGCTGGCAGCCTGCGTTGCGCACCGTTCCCGATTACCACGACGACGAGACCTATATAGAGGCGCTCGCCACGTCCGTCGAAAGGTATCTTTCGACGCTCGACTGGAAGCCTGAGATGCTGCTGGCCTCCTTCCACGGCATACCGATGTCCTATTTCAAGCAGGGCGATCCCTACTACTGTCAATGCCAGAAGACCGGCAGGCTGTTGCGCGAGCGGCTCGGGCTCACCAAAGAAAATTTCATGGTCACCTTCCAGTCCCGCTTCGGGCCGGAGGAATGGCTGCAGCCCTATACCGACAAGACCGTGGAAAAGCTCGCCAAGGACGGCGTCAAGCGCATCGCCGTCATCAATCCCGGCTTCGTCTCCGACTGTCTGGAGACGCTGGAGGAGATCGCCGAACAGGCCGCCCATTCTTTCTACGAGAACGGCGGCGAGAAGTTCGCGCATATTCCCTGCCTCAACGACGGCGAGGACGGCATGAAAGTGCTGGAAAAGGTCGTCCGCCGCGAATTGCAGGGCTGGATCTGAGAAACTTTTTCAGCAAGCGGCGCCGCGCGGATAGCTGGCGAAGGCCCGAATAATTCAACCGAGATGAAACCTCCCTCTCATGCGGATGTGTGGCATCCGTGTGGCATTTCTTCCTCGCAAAGAACATGCTACCCCACCACATCAGTTGGGCAGGCGCGCACGCGCCGATAGGAGGAATTCTTCATGCTGTTCGGCGGCTTCGACATCGTCGTGATCGTGCTGGTCATCTTCGTCATCCTGGTGCTCTTTGCCGGGATCAAGACCGTGCCGCAGGGCTACCGCTATACGATCGAGCGCTTCGGGCGTTATACCCGCACGCTGGAGCCAGGCCTCAACCTCATCACCCCCTTCATCGAGCGCGTCGGCGCCAAGCTGAACGTGATGGAGCAGGTGCTGAACGTGCCGACCCAGGAGGTGATCACCAAGGACAATGCCTCGGTTTCGGCCGATGCCGTCTCCTTCTATCAGGTGCTGAACGCCGCCCAGGCTGCCTATCAGGTCTCCAACCTCGAAAACGCCATCCTCAATCTGACCATGACCAACATCCGCTCGGTCATGGGTTCGATGGATCTCGACGAACTGCTCTCCAACCGCGATGCGATCAACGACCGGCTGCTGCGCGTCGTCGACGAGGCCGTGCATCCCTGGGGCATCAAGGTCACCCGCGTCGAGATCAAGGACATTCAGCCGCCGCGCGACCTGGTCGATGCGATGGCCCGCCAGATGAAGGCCGAGCGCGAGAAACGCGCCCAGGTGCTGGAAGCCGAAGGCTCGCGCAATGCGCAAATCCTCAGAGCCGAAGGCGCCAAGCAATCCGCCATTCTCCAAGCCGAAGGCCAGCGCGAAGCCGCCTTCCGCAATGCTGAAGCCCGCGAACGCCTGGCCGAGGCCGAAGCCAAGGCGACGAAGATGGTCTCTGAAGCGATTGCCGCCGGCGACATTCAGGCGATCAACTATTTCGTCGCCCAGAAATACACCGAGGCGCTCACCTCGATCGGTTCGGCGCCCAATTCCAAGGTCGTGATGATGCCGATGGAAGCCTCTTCCATCCTGAGCTCGCTCGCTGGTATCGGCGCCATTGCCCGCGAGGTCTTCGGCGATGCCGGCAACAGCCCGTCGACGCCGCTGCCGGTACCGCCGCGTCCGCGCCCCACACCGGCGCGCTCGACGCCGCCGATCAATCCGTCGACCCCCAATCCTTTCAATCCCGAGCAGGAGCGCTAAGCCATGCTGGCGAAGATCGTCGCCGAACTCGGTCCGTGGAGCTGGTGGGTCGCGGGCCTCGTGCTGCTCGCCGCGGAAATGATCGTTCCCGGCTTCTTCCTGGTCTGGATCGGCCTTGCCGCCTTGATCGTCGGCGCGCTGTCGCTGCTCTTCTGGGACAGCGCCTTCTGGGTCTGGGAGTTACAGGCGATCCTTTTTGCGCTTCTCGCCGTTGCCACGACCTTCGCCGGCCGCCGGCTGACGCTGCGCAACGCCACAACCGACGAGCCCTTCCTCAATCAGCGCGGCGCCAGCCTCGTCGGCCGCACAGCGACGCTGCACGAACCGATCCGTGAGGGCCGCGGCCGAATCCGACTCGACGATACGCTATGGCAGGTGATGGGACCTGACCTGCCCGTGGGAACGCAGGTGAAGGTGGTTTCGAGCAACGGCCGCGACCTGACGGTGGAACCCGTCTGATCAAACGAGCCTGATCAGGCGACGCCGATCCGCAGCAGGTCGTGGAAATGCACCAGCCCGACCGGCCGGCGGTCGTCGTCGATGACGATCAGCGCGCCGATGTGATGCTGGTTGAGCAGCGCCAGGGCGGCGGTCGCCAGCACTGTCGGCCTCACCGTCTTCGGCGTCCGCGTCATGATGTCGTCGACGGCAAGTTCAGAGAGATTGCGCGTCAGGTTGCGCGCCATGTCGCCTTCGGTGACGATGCCGCAGAGCCGCCCATCCTCATCAAGCACGCCGACGCAGCCGAAGTGCTTGCGCGACAGCACCGTGATCGCCTCCGGCATCGGTGTACCCTTGGCAACGAGCGGCAGCCGCTCGCCGGTGTGCATGACGTCGGCGACATGCATCAGGCTCGCGCCCAGCTTGCCGCCGGGGTGGAAGACGTGGAAATCCGTGGCGGTAAAGCCGCGCGCCTCCAAAAGCGCCACCGCCAGCGCGTCGCCGATTGCAAGCTGCATCAGCGTCGAGGTCGTCGGCGCCAGCCCATTGGGGCAGGCCTCCTGTTCGTTCGGCATCAGAAGGACAATATCGGCGGCAGCCGCGAGCGAGGAACCTTCGCTGCAGGTGATCGCGATCAGCGGAATGGAGAAGCGCCGCGTGAAGGAAATGATGCTCTTGAGCTCGGCGCTCTCGCCGCCTTTGGAAATCGCCAGCACGACGTCGTCGCGCGCGATCATCCCGAGATCGCCGTGATTGGCCTCCGCCGCATGTACGAAAAAGGCGGGCGTCCCGGTTGACGCGAATGTCGCCGCGAGCTTGGCGCCGATATGCCCGCTCTTGCCGACGCCGGTGACGATAACGCGGCCGGAGATGTCGCCGATGACTTCGACGGCCCGTGTGAAAGGACCGGCCAATCCATTGTCAAAAGCCTGTTCGAGCGCTTCAAGACCGCGTCTTTCGGTCTCTATCGTGCGTTTTGCCGATTCGAGCACGCTGTTTTCAACGAGGTTGATCGCTCTTCTGTTCATGAAATTGCGTTAGACCTTTTCACTTTCCAAGTCCACCCCACACGATTTCCGACCCGCACTCTTTCCGATCCCCCACTCTTTCCGAATTGTGAACAGCGCCCGCCGCCGGCAACGAATGGTTAACCACAAGGCTTTACCTTTGGGTAAGAACCGAAAGCATGTCAGGCGCGAATTGCATGGGCCAGCCAAAACAGACGAGCAGTGTGACGCCGCTCCGCGCCATGAGCTGTGCCGTCTCTTTTGCCGTGCTCGGTGGCCTGTTTCTCAGCCAGCCGGCAGCCTTCGCGCAGTCCGCCTCGCCGCAGCCGGCAAACAGCCGCTCCGCCGCCTCTCAGGATAACCGCGCCGCCAACAATGCCGCATCCGCCGCCGGTTTCGATGACGAGACCGGCGATACCGCCACGCCTGCGGCAAACGGCACGGCTGCGAATGCGGAGGATGCCCAGCAGCGGCCCGCCATACCGGATGCGCAAGCCGGCGACGACATTACCGGTTCCATCCTCGACGAAGAGATACGCCGGCTGAACACCCGTGAAGCGTCGGTCGACGAGGCGCTGCCGCGCCGCAGGGCTGCCGAAAGCGCCTCGACGGCAGAAACGCCGGGAATTCCGATCGGCACTTTTGTGCTCCGCCCGAGCGTCACCCAGAGCATCAACACCGAGACCACCAAGGACGGCAATACCAGGCAGCGGCGCGCCTTTCTCGAAACGGATGCGGCAGCGACACTGACTTCCGACTGGGGTCGGCACCAGCTGACCGTTACCTCGGAAGGCGCCTGGCAGAGGAATATCAGCGGCGAGGGCGAGGAGCAGCCTTCCTTTAAAGTCAACGGCGATCTCAGGCTGGATCTTCCCGACGATACGACCGCGCACCTGACCGCTGGTTATAATTTCTACCGTGAGGATACGGACGATCCCGACGCCATCGCCGACGCCGCACAGCAGTCGGACGTGCAGGAATTTTCGGCCGGCGCCTCCGTCCAACGCGATTTTGGCATCCTGCGCGGCACGACGGCACTTGCGCTGACACGCTCGATCTATTCGGACGCTAAACTTTCGAACGGCACGACCGTCTCCCTCAGCGACCGCAATCAGACGACGGGCACGTTGCGTGGCCGTGTCGGCTACGAACTGTCCCCCGCGCTCATCCCCTTCATCGAGGCCAACATCGGCCGCACGGTCTATGACGAAACGCAAGATTCCGCCGGTTACGAGCGTTCCGGCCATAGCTATGGCGCCAAGGCAGGCGTCGAGGTCGATCTCGGCGAAAAGCTGAAGGGTGAAGTCGGTGTCGGCTACGAGATGGCGGATTTCGAAGACAGCCGCCTGTCCTCGATCGATACCGCCACGCTTGATGCGAGCCTGCTCTGGTCGCCGATCCGCGGCACCGATGTCAATCTCGACCTGCAGACAAGCATCCAGCCCTCGACCACGGCAGGCGAAAGCGGCTACGTCTCGCACGCGCTGACGACGACAGTCACCCACCAGCTGCGCGACAACCTGGTCGGGACGATGATCGGCGGGGTCATATGGCGCGATTATCCCACGGACAGCACCATCAACGACGAGCTCGTCTATACCGCCGCGACCGGCCTGACCTGGAACATCAACCGCTATCTCGATCTCACCAGCACGCTCGGCTACGAGCTGACGACGCGCAAGGAAGGCACCGATTCGCAGCAATGGCGCGCCGGCGTCGGTCTCAAGCTGAAACGCTAAGAATGTCGGAAAATAGAGCGCCGCGCATCCGTTAGGACACGCGGCGCTCTATCGCGTTGAGTCTACGACTTATTTCAGGCCGGCCAGCAGTTCCCTGAAGCCGCCTTCGACGGAGGGGCGGATATCGGCGCGTTCGAGGGCGAAGGCGACGTTCGCCAGGATGAAGCCGTCCTTGGCGCCGCAGTCGTAAGTCGCGCCGCGGAAGTGGTAACCGGCGAAATCCTGTTCCTTCAGCAGCTTCAGCATGCCGTCGGTGAGCTGGATCTCGTTTCCGGCGCCGCGCTCCTGGGTTTCGAGGATCTTGAAGATCTCAGGCTGCAGGATATAGCGGCCGTTGATGAAGAAGTTGGAAGGTGCTGTTCCCTTGGCGGGCTTTTCCACCATGCCGGTGATGCGGAAGCCGTCGCCGATCGCCTCGCCGACGCCGACGATGCCGTATTTATGCGCCTGGTCCGGCGCGCATTCCTCGACGGCGATGATATTGCCGCCGCTCTGGGCATAGAGGTCGATCATGCCCTTCATGCAGCCCTTTTCGCCCTTCATGATCATATCGGGCAGCAGCAGTGCGAAGGGTTCGTCGCCGACGATCTCGCGGGCGCACCACACGGCGTGGCCGAGGCCGAGAGGCTCCTGCTGGCGAGTGAAGCTCACCGTGCCGGCCTTCGGCAATTGCTGGGCGAGAAGGGTAATCTCCGCCTTCTTGGCGCGTTCGCGCAGCGTCTGTTCCAGCTCGAAATGAATGTCGAAATAATCTTCGATGACGTGCTTGTTGCGTCCGGTGACGAAGACGAGATGTTCGATCCCGGCTTCGATCGCCTCATCGACGACATATTGAATGATTGGCTTGTCGACGACGGTCAACATTTCCTTCGGAACAGCCTTTGTCGCCGGCAGGAATCGCGTTCCCAACCCGGCAACCGGAAATACTGCTTTACGAACTTTGTTGTGTTGAGCCACACCCGGCCTCCTGCTTCGATCATATCGCTTTGGAAATAGAGCTTTTTAGCTTTAACTAGTATAGAATTGCTACTGTTTTGCAAATGGTGACCGCAGCGGGCCGCCATGGTAAAGAATTTGTTGACTCCGTTCCTGTAGTCTCGGGTGTGGGCGGACGTGATGCCCCGCTGCACCAGAAACTAAAGATGACGGATACGACTGTCGATGACCCAGAATCACAAAAACTCCCTTCGTGGTCTTGCTCTCGCCCTCGTTGTCGCCGTCCAGGTGACACTGGTCCCCGACAACGCGCAAGCTGATTCCCGCTTCCAGAAATGGATCGCGGATTTTTACCAGACTGCCGCTCAGAGTGGCATCAGTAAGGCAACCTATCAAAAGGCCTTTTCCGGGGTGAGCGAGCCCGATCCGACCGTGCTCGAAAAGGCGACCTACCAGCCGGAATTCACCTCGAAGATTTGGGACTATGTCGATAGTCGCGTCAATCCCTATACGGTCAAGATCGGCCGCGAGATGGCCGCCAAGCACGCAAGAACGCTCGCTGCGATCGAGCAGCGCTTCGGCGTCGACAAGACCATACTGCTGGCCATCTGGTCGATGGAATCGAATTACGGCGCGGTCCTCGACAAGGACGACCGGCTGCACTACGTGCCGCGCGCCCTGGCAACGCTTGCCTATGCCGATCCGAGCCGTGCCAAATTCGCCAAGAAACAGCTGGTCGCCGCGCTGAAGATCCTGCAGAACGGCGATGTGCCGGCACGCGAGATGACCGGCTCCTGGGCCGGCGCCATGGGCCACACCCAGTTCATTCCGACAAGCTACCTGCTTTATGCCATCGATGCCGACGGCAACGGCCATCGCGATATCTGGAACTCGATCCCCGACGCGCTGGCGACCTCGGCCAATCTCCTGATGAAGAACGGCTGGGATACCGGCAAGACCTGGGGCTACGAGGTCGTCGTTCCCGCTGCAGTCGCCAAGCAGGCCGGCAAGACCCATACATTGGCCCAATGGTCAGCCCTCGGCCTGACACGCCCGAACGGCAAGGCCTTCCGCGAGAGCGCTACCAAAGCCGTGTTGAAAATGCCGGCCGGGCCCAGTGGCCCGGGCTTCCTGATGACCGCCAACTTCTTCACCATCAAGAACTACAATGCCTCGGATAGCTACGCGCTTGCCGTCGGCCTGCTGGCCGACCAGATCGCCGGCTACGGCGGCATGCAGCAGCGCTGGCCGCGCCCGAACGGCGCACTCGACATCACTGAGAAATTCGAGTTGCAGACGCGTCTCAAGACGCTCGGCTATTACAGTGGCGAGGTCGACGGCAATTTCGGCTCAGGTTCGAAGGCGGCGATATCAGCCGTGCAGTCGCGCATCGGCATGCAGCCCGACGGCGAGCCCTCCTTGCCGCTTCTGAACGCGCTGCGCCGCTAGAACACGACACCGAAAAGTAAGCGCTGATTGGAAGCGGCGGAACCGTGACCTACATAAAGCGGGAGTGGACGCTGGCCTGCCCTGCGTGCAAGATGCCGGCAGATGCGGAACTGCCCATGACGAAGAAAACTGATCGGACCCGTAAAATCCGTTGGCTCGTGCTCGCCTTGGCGGCGGCTTCGCTATGCCTTGGCGTCTCTGCGCCCGTGCATGTCGCCGAAGCCCAGGAGCAGCGCTATCAGCGTAGGTCGATCTTCGATTTCTTCCTTGGCCGGCGCTATCTCGACGACGGCCCGCAAGCCCCTGACGTTCAGCAGCCGAGACGCCAGCAGCGCAAACGCCCGCCGGCGCAGAAAGCCATCGTCAATACCCGTACTGCACCGCCGGTCCGCGCTCCCGTTGAGGAGGAGCCGGCCGTCCAGAAGCTTGGCGACGCCCGAAAGATCCTGATCGTCGGCGATTTCCTGGCCAGCGGCCTCGGCGACGGCCTCACCGCCGCCTTCGAGACCTCGCCGGGTGTCGTCGTCGAAGCCCGCGGCAACGTCTCATCGGGTCTTGTCCGCGACGATTATTACGACTGGCCGGAACAGCTGCCGAAGATGATCGACGAGCTGAAGCCGGCAATGGTCGTCGTCATGATCGGCGCCAACGATCGCCAGCAGATGGTGACCGACACCGCCAAGGAAAAATTCCGCACCGATGGCTGGTTCACCGAATACCGCCACCGCGTGCTTTCCTTCGGCAAGGAGGTCACCGACCGCAAGATCCCGCTGCTCTGGGTCGGTCTTCCCGCCTTCGAATCCGATCAGATGAGGGCCGATGCCGTCCAGATGAACCAGCTCTACCGCAACCAGGTCGAAAGCATCGGTGGTGAATTCGTCGATATCTGGGATGGTTTCGTCGACGAAAACGGCAACTTCATCGTCACCGGTTCGGATGTGAACGGCCAGCAGGTGCGCCTGCGCACCTCCGATGGCATCAACCTGACCCAAGCCGGCCGACGCAAGCTCGCCTTCTATGTGGAAAAACCGGCGCGGCGTCTTCTCGGTACGCAGGCAAGTCCCGATCTGGTCCGCCTCGACTCCAGCAATCTGCCCGGCCTCGGCCTTCCCGCCAATCCGGTCGAACATACCGTGCCGATCAGCCTCTCCGATCCCAATCTCGACGGCGGTGGCGAGCTGCTCGGCGCCAGGCCGCCGCCTGTGGCTTTGACGCGGTCGCCGCGCGACCTCCTCGTCGAGCAGGGCGAAATGACGGCGGCGCCTCCCGGCCGCGTCGATGATTACCGCCTGCCGGTGGCAAAAGCACCGGCCGAAGTCTCGGTCAAGTGAAAAGGCCGCGCGAGGCGGTTCGCCGCTTCGAGAACGTCGCTCCCGCGTCCTGTCAAACACGCGGCGCTATAAAAAAACTCCGCCGGAGGGGCGGAGTTCTTGTCTTCGGAAAGGTGTGCGGCTGACGCTCAGTTCGGCAGGACGGTCGAGCCCATCAGCTCCTCGTCGATGGCGCGCGCCGCTTGGCGGCCTTCACGGATCGCCCAGACCACCAGCGATTGGCCGCGGCGCACATCGCCCGCCGTCCAGAATTTGTCGACCGAAGTCTTGTAGTCGCGATCGTTGGCGACGACGTTGGTCGAGCCGCGTTTGTCGGTGTTGAGCGTCAGCTTGCCGTCGAGCTCCTTCAGTACGCTGCCGGTAAACGGCCCGCGGAAACCGATGGCGATGAAGGCGAGATCGGCCCGGATGACGAATTCCGTGCCTGGAACCGGCCGGCGGCGCTCATCGACCTCGCAGCACTTGACGCCGGTCAGCACACCGTCTTCGCCGACGAATTCAAGTGTGGCCACCTGGAATTCGCGCACGGCGCCCTCGGCCTGCGAGGAAGAGGTGCGCATCTTCGTCGCCCAGAAGGGCCAGACGGCAAGCTTGTCTTCCTTCTCCGGCGGCTGCGGCCGGATGTCGAGCTGGGTGACCTTGACGGCACCCTGGCGGAACGCCGTGCCGACGCAGTCCGAAGCCGTATCGCCACCGCCGACGACGACGATATGTTTGGCGCCGGCAAGGATCGGGTCCGACGGCCAGCCGACGCTGTCGATGTTCTCGCGCCCGACGCGGCGGTTCTGTTGCACGAGATAGGGCATCGCATCATGCACGCCCGCAAGGTCGGTGCCCGGAATGCCCGCCTCGCGCGGCGTCTCGGAGCCGCCGCAGTAAAGCACGGCGTCGTGATCGGCGAGCAGCTGCTCGACTTTGACGTCGACGCCGACATTGACGCCGCAATGGAAGGTGACGCCCTCGCCCTTCATCTGCTCGACGCGGCGGTCGATGAAGTTCTTCTCCATTTTGAAATCGGGAATGCCGTAACGCAGCAGTCCGCCCGGCTTGGTCTCGCGCTCGTAGAGATGCACCTCGTGGCCAGCGCGGCCGAGCTGCTGGGCGGCGGCCATGCCGGCGGGGCCGGAGCCGATGACGGCGACCTTCTTGCCGGTATGGACCGTGGCCGGCTGAGGCCGGATGAAGCCGAGTTCATAGGCCTTGTCGGCGATCGCCTGTTCGACCGTCTTGATGGCCACCGGCGCATCCTCGAGATTCAATGTGCAGGCTTCCTCGCAGGGCGCCGGGCAAACGCGACCGGTAAATTCGGGGAAGTTGTTGGTGGAATGCAGGTTCTGGATCGCCGCTTCCCAGTTATTGTTGTAAACGAGGTCGTTCCAATCGGGAATCTGGTTATGAACAGGGCAGCCGGTCGGGCCGTGGCAATAGGGGATGCCACAGTCCATGCAGCGCGCAGCCTGTTTCTGCACTTCCGGGTCCGACATCGGGATCGTGAACTCGCGGAAATGGCGGATACGATCAGACGCCGGCTGGTACTTCGCCACCTGCCGGTCGATTTCCAGAAACCCTGTTACCTTACCCATATCTTCGTCCCTTACCCTCATGACCGCCTCACCGCAGCCAATCTGTCTATCGTCAGTCCCGGTACCCGGGGCAAGTTGCTTGTCTTGACCGTCATTGGACCATATCCCCTGAAAGACATCCGTGCGATCTGAACAGCTTTCGCCGTCGGCGTGATCGTCACGGGTCATCGAGATATTTTCGTCATCCGTCACCTGCAGTCGTCAGGTGACGGATGTCCGGTGCAATTCATTCCGCGGCGATACCCATCCGGCTGCGCTCCATTTCCTCGAGCGCACGACGGTATTCGACCGGCATGACCTTGCGGAATTTCGGGCGATAGTCGGCCCAGTTGTCGAGGATCTCAGTGGCGCGGGCCGAACCCGTATAATGCAGATGGTTGGAGATCAGCTGGTAAAGGCGCTCCTCGTCATGGCGCGTCATGTCGCCGGAGACGTCGACGCGTCCCTTGTGCATGAGATCACCGCCGTGATGATGCAGCTTCTCCAGCATATCATCCTCCTCGGGCACCGGCTCGAGCTCCACCATTGCCATGTTGCAGCGGCTGGCGAAATCACCGGTTTCATCGAGCACGTAGGCGACACCGCCGGACATGCCGGCCGCGAAGTTGCGGCCCGTGGCGCCGAGCACGACGACGACGCCGCCGGTCATGTATTCGCAGCCATGGTCGCCGACACCCTCGACGATGGCGATCGCGCCCGAATTGCGCACGGCGAAACGTTCGCCCGCCACACCGCGGAAGTAGCATTCGCCCTCGGTCGCACCATAAAGCACAGTGTTGCCGACGATGATCGAGTCCTCGGCCACGATCCTCGAATTCTCCGGCGGCCGGATGATGATCTTGCCGCCCGAAAGGCCCTTGCCGACATAGTCGTTACCGTCGCCGATCAGGTTGAAGGTGACGCCGCGCGCCAGGAAGGCGCCGAAGCTCTGCCCAGCCGTGCCGCGAAGCGTCACGTTGATCGTGTCTTCCTTCAGCCCGCGATGGCGGAAGCGCTTGGCGACCTCGCCGGAAAGCATCGCGCCCACTGACCGGTCGACGTTCTTGATGCCGACCTCGAAGGCGACGGGCGTCTTGGCCGTCAGTGCCGGCTGAGCCTGCTCGATCAGCACGCGGTCGAGAATGTCGTCGATCGGGTGCTTCTGCCGGCTCGTCCAGAAGGTCTCTTCCTTGGGAGCGTCGACCTTGTGGAAGATGCGGCTGAAGTCGAGGCCCTTCGCCTTCCAGTGGTTCAGCATCTCGTCCTTCTCCAGCAGCTCCGAGGCGCCGATGATCTGGTCAAGCCGGGTGAAGCCCAGCGAGGCGAGGATTTCGCGCACTTCGTTGGCGACGAAGAAGAAATAGTTGATGACGTGCTCCGGCGCGCCCTTGAAGCGCTTGCGCAGCACCGGATCCTGAGTCGCCACGCCCACCGGACAGGTGTTGAGATGGCACTTGCGCATCATGATGCAGCCGGCGGCAATCAGCGGCGCGGTGGCAAAGCCGAACTCGTCGGCTCCAAGCAGCGCTCCGATGATAACGTCGCGGCCGGTCTTCAGGCCGCCATCCACCTGCAGGGCGACGCGCGAACGCAAGCCGTTCAGCACCAGCGTCTGCTGGGTCTCGGCAAGGCCGATTTCCCAGGGGCTGCCGGCATGTTTGAGCGAGGTCAGCGGCGACGCACCCGTGCCGCCGTCGAAGCCGGCGACCGTGATATGGTCCGCGCGCGCCTTGGCGACGCCGGCAGCAACCGTGCCGACGCCGACTTCCGAGACCAGCTTGACCGAAACATCGGCAGTCGGGTTGACGTTCTTCAGATCGTAGATCAGCTGCGCCAGATCTTCGATCGAATAGATGTCGTGGTGCGGCGGCGGCGAAATCAGGCCGACACCCGGTGTCGAGTGGCGGGTCTTGGCAACCGTCGCGTCAACCTTGTGACCCGGCAGCTGGCCGCCTTCGCCAGGCTTGGCACCCTGCGCCACCTTGATCTGCAATACGTCGGCATTGACGAGATATTCGGTGGTCACCCCGAAGCGGCCCGACGCGATCTGCTTGATCGCCGAACGTTCCGGGTTCACCGAACCATTGGCCAGCGGTATATAGCGGTCGGATTCTTCGCCGCCCTCGCCGGTGTTCGACTTGCCGCCGATCCGGTTCATGGCGATCGCCAGCGTCGTATGCGCCTCCCTGGAAATCGAGCCGAAGGACATCGCCCCCGTCGAGAACCGCTTGACGATATCGGCCGCCGGCTCGACCTCGTCGATCGATACCGGCTTGCGGCCGAGCGCCTCGGCGCTCTTCATCTTGAAGAGCCCGCGGATCGTGTTCATGCGCAGCGCCGAACTGTTCACCATATCGGCGAATTCGCGGTAGCGGTCCTCGGCATTGCCGCGCACGGCATGCTGAAGGGCTGCAACCGCATCCGGCGTCCACGCATGGCTTTCGCCGCGCATGCGGTAGGCATATTCGCCGCCAATATCGAGTGTCGTGGCAAGAAGCGGATCGGTGCCGAAGGCCGCGTTATGGCGGGCGACGGTTTCTGCGGCGATCGCTTCGAGGCCGACGCCTTCGATCATCGTCGCGGTTCCGAAGAAATACTTGTCGATCAGTTCCGACTGCAGGCCGATCGCATCGAAGATCTGCGCGCCGCAATAGGACTGGTAGGTCGAAATGCCCATCTTCGACATGACCTTGAGGATGCCTTTGCCGACCGCCTTGATGTAACGGTAGACGATTTCGGAAGCATCCACTTCCTTCGGGAATTCGCCTTTGGCATGCATGTCGAGCAGCGTGTCGAAGGCGAGATAGGGGTTGATCGCCTCGGCGCCGTAGCCGGCGAGCAGGCAGAAATGATGGACCTCGCGCGGCTCTCCGGTCTCGACGACGAGACCGACCGAGGTGCGCAGCCCCTTGCGGATCAGATGGTGATGCACGGCAGCTGTGGCGAGCAGTGCGGGAATTGCGATCCGGTCCGGCCCGATCTGGCGGTCGGAGAGCACGATGATGTTGTAGCCGCCCTTGACGGCCGCTTCCGCGCGCTCGCAGAGCCGGTCGAGCATTTCGGGCATGCCTTCGGCGCCACGCTCGATATCATAGGTGAAATCGAGCGTCTTGGTGTCGAAACGGTCTTCCGTGTGGCCGATCGAGCGGATCTTCTCGAGATCGCCATTGGTCAGGATCGGCTGACGAACCTCGAGCCGCTTGGCGTTCGCCGCCCCCTCATGGTCGAGAATGTTCGGCCGCGGCCCGATGAAGGAAACCAGGCTCATGACCAGTTCCTCGCGGATCGGGTCGATCGGCGGGTTGGTCACCTGCGCGAAGTTCTGCTTGAAATAGGTGTAGAGCAGCTTCGGCTTTTCCGACATCGCCGAGATCGGCGTATCCGTGCCCATCGAGCCTATCGCTTCCTGGCCCGTCGTCGCCATCGGCGACATCAGGATGCGTGTATCCTCGAGCGTGTAGCCGAAGGCCTGCTGGCGGTCGAGCAGCGAGACGTCACGGCGCAGCGCCCGCGGCTCCACCGGCTTCAGGTCTTCAAGGATGAGTTGGGTGCGGTTGAGCCAGCTGCGATAGGGATGCGCTGTCGCAAGCTGCGACTTCACCTCGTCGTCGGAGATGATGCGGCCTTCTTCCATATCGATCAGCAGCATCTTGCCCGGCTGCAGGCGCCACTTCTGGATGATCTTCTCCTCCGGGACCGGCAGCACGCCGGCTTCGGACGCCATGATGACGCGGTCGTCATCGGTGACGAGGTAGCGCGCCGGCCGCAGGCCGTTGCGGTCGAGCGTCGCGCCGATCTGCTTGCCGTCGGTGAAGGCGACGGCGGCCGGCCCGTCCCAGGGCTCCATCAGCGCCGCATGATATTCGTAGAAAGCCTTGCGTTCGGCGGCCATCGACTGGTTGCCGGCCCAGGCTTCCGGGATCAGCATCATTACCGCATGCGCCATCGAATAACCGCCGCGCACCAGGAATTCGAGCGCGTTGTCGAAGCAGGCTGTGTCCGACTGCCCCTCGTAGGAGATCGGCCAGAGCTTGGAGATGTCCTCGCCGAACAGCGGCGAGGAGACCGACGCCTGGCGGGCCGCCATCCAGTTGACGTTGCCGCGCAGCGTGTTGATCTCGCCGTTATGGGCGACCATGCGGTAGGGATGCGCGAGCTTCCATGACGGGAAGGTGTTGGTCGAGAAGCGCTGGTGCACCAGGGCGACCGCGCTTTCGAAACGCGGATCCGACAGGTCCTTGTAGTAGACGCCGACCTGATAGGCCAGGAACATGCCCTTATAGACGACCGTCGCCGACGACAGCGATACCGGATAGAAATTGCTCTCCTCGCCGTCGAACTCGTCATAGATGCGGTTGGAGATCACCTTGCGCAGCGTGAACAGCCGGCGCTCGAACTCGTCGTTGTTTTCGGCATCCTCGCCGGCGCCGATGAAGACCTGCACATGATGCGGCTCGGTAGCAGCAATGGCCGGCGCCTTGGAGAGCGAGGAATTGTCGACCGGCACGTCGCGGAAGCCGATGAAGACCTGACCTTCCTCGGTGATAACGTCCTTGATCACCTTCTTGAAGTGCTCGATCTGCTTTTCATCGCGCGGCATGAAGATATGGCCGACGCCATATTCGCCGACCGGCGGCAGGGTGATGCCCTGCTCGGCCATCTCCTCGCGGAAGAAACGGTCGGGGATCTGCACCAGGATGCCGGCGCCGTCACCCATCAGCGGATCGGCGCCGACGGCGCCGCGATGCGTCAGGTTCTCGAGGATGAACAGGCCATCCTTGACGATCTGGTGCGACTTCTGGCCCTTCATATGCGCGACAAAGCCGACGCCGCAGGCATCATGTTCGTTGCGCGGATCGTAGAGGCCCTGTTTCTTCGGCAGGCCGGAGGCGGATTTGGAGATATTGGCCGTCGCGCGCAGCTCTGCAGCAGCAAACCGGTCAACTTCCATGGATGGCGTCTTCGTCATCATCTTTCCTCCTGTCGAAGCCCGCGGGGCCGCGGGCGGCTTTTCGTCCCGCGCCGCAACCCGAAGATAGGTTCGGCGCATGACAGCGCTGTTGCATTGTGAAGATCGGCCGCAGACACCTGCTTTAAAGGAAAGCAAACCGTCGCGTTCCGCGCCTGCCATTCGCCTCCGCGCGCCGCCCCTTGAGGCTTGACGCTCGAAAGAACTATAGCGTGAAAGCCGGTCTGTTCCAGGGCTTTCGGCGCCTCTTCGGTCATAAAGGCCAAAATAGGACAGTAACACTGTCCTAATTCATCAGTTCTATGCCAGAAAGCATTCGGCTCTGCAAGAGCGCCCCGGCAAAAAACGTCAATTTGTGACGGAAGATTGCCTGTGTAGCGGTGATGACGAAATAAAATTACGTCAAGCAGTACTATTTTGTTTATTGATTGCGTAGTTCAATCTCTGTGATGTGTCGCGGGCGACAACCTTGATCCTGTGAAGCTTTGGCGTAATGTCCGCTGCGGACTTTGCCAAGCCCTTACTTTCCCACGGTTTCCCCATGTTCTTTGCTTCCGATAACTGGGCCGGTGCCCACAAATCCATTGCCGAACGTCTGCTGACGGAATCGACCGGTTTTGCCGCGGCCTATGGCGCCGGCGATCTCGACAGGAAGGTCGAGGCGCGTTTTTCCGAGATCTTCGAGCGTGAGGTTTCGATCTTCTTCGTTGCCACCGGCACGGCCGCCAACTCGTTGTCGCTGGCGAGCGTCCAGCGTCCCGGCGGCATCACCTTCTGCCACTCGGAGGCCCATGTGATCGAGGACGAATGCGGCGCGCCGGAATTTTTCTCCGGCTCGGCCCGCCTCGTTGCCGTTGACGGCGAAGCCGGCAAGATCGATCCGGCAAAGCTTTCGGCGAAAATCGCAAGCTTTCCCGAGGACGCCGTCCATCATGGCCGCGCCAGCGCGGTGACCATCACCCAGGCGACCGAGATCGGCACCGTCTATTCCCTGCCGGAGATCGGCGAGATCGCCGCCATATCAAGGAGGCGCAATCTGCCGCTCCACATGGACGGCGCCCGCTTCGCCAACGCCTTGGTCGCACTCGGCGCCACCCCGGCCGAAATGACCTGGAAGCGCGGCGTCGACATGCTGTCCTTCGGCGGCACCAAGAACGGCTGCTGGTGTGCCGAAGCGATGGTCTTCTTCAATCCGGATCAGGCCCGGGAAATGCCGTTCATCCGCAAGCGCGCCGCCCAGCTATTCTCCAAGTCGCGTTTCATCGCCGCCCAGTTCGATGCCTATTTCGAAAACGGTCTCTGGCTCGATCTTGCCCGCCATTCGAACGGCATGGCCGACAGGCTACGCGCCGGCATCGCCACCAGCAACTCCGCCCGCCTCGCCTGGCCGACCGCGTCCAACGAAGTCTTTGCCGTCGTCAGCAAAAGTGCCGCAAATATCGCGGAGGAAAAGGGCGCGAAATTTTACGCATGGCCGATCCCGGCGGCAATGCCCGAACTCGTTTCCGAAAGCGAAACCCTGATCCGCCTCGTCACCAGCTTCGCGACCACGGAAGCGGATGTCGATGGTTTCCTGAAGTGCTTGGCGGCCTGACCCTCCCGAAAGGCCTGCCTCTCCGGCGGCCTTTCGGTGATGGCAAAGCCTCACGCCGACCTCAGTCCCCTCACCTTTTGCAGAATATCCTCCGACAGTGCTGAAACCAGTGTCTGGTCCGCACCCTTACGCGGCACCAGCACGAATTCCACATCCTCCAGCACCGGAAGTCTTCCCGCAGCGATTTCCTTCAGACCTGAGGGCGCCATGCTGCGCGGCTGCACCAGCACGCCCATCCCGGCCCGCGCCGCCGCCGTCAGACCGCTCAGGCTGCCGCAGGTGCAGACGATCCGCCAGGGTACGCCGTTTCGTCCGAGTGCTTCCAGCGCGATCACCCGTGTGACGCTCGGCGGCGGAAAGGCGATCAGCGGCAAAGGGCCGGAGGCAAGCACACGCTCAGGATCGCGCGCCAGCCAGACGAGCGGCTCGCGATAGACGAGTTTTCCGCGCGCATCTCCTAGCCGGCGCTTGGCGAGCACCAGATCGATCTCACCATTGTCCTGCATCTCGTAAAGAACGCCGGACAGCGCCACTGTCAGTTCGAGGTCTACCGAAGGGTGCGAACGAACGAAATCCTCGAGCACCGCCGGCAGCTGGCTGGTGACGAAATCCTCCGACACGCCGAGCCGCAGACTGCCGCGCAGGCTGTTGTTCTTAAACAGCGACTG
The DNA here is from genome assembly GCF_032464655.1 of Rhizobium sp. 25PS6. Lineage (NCBI taxonomy): Bacteria > Pseudomonadati > Pseudomonadota > Alphaproteobacteria > Hyphomicrobiales > Rhizobiaceae > Rhizobium > Rhizobium sp. 25PS6. The sequence goes on along the minus strand of NZ_JAWDIV010000014.1, from coordinate 121,553 downwards.
TACCTGCCCCTCGATCGAAAGCATGGCGCGCGCATGCGACAGCAGCGCCTCGCCATCGCCGGTCAGCATCACCTTATGCGTGTCGCGTGCCAGCAGCCTGCGCCCGAGTGCTGCCTCCAGTCGCTGAATGTGCTGGCTGACTGTCGACTGCCCGAGGCCCAGCCTTTCTGCGGCGAGCGTGAAACTGCCCATCTGTTCGACGGCGACGAAACTGCGCAATTGCGAAAGGTCCAACATGATCCAGCTTCTCGATAACTGTTATTCCTTGCATCCTGGATCATAATGGACGACAGAACAATGACTGTTTTATCAAGCCGCGAGACCGCCATGCGCCGCTTTCTGCCCGATACATTCACCATCCTGCTCGTCTGCACCGTCATCCTCGCCTCGTTGCTGCCGGCAAGCGGTACCTTCGCGGATTATTTCGGCATCGCCACCGACCTTGCCATCGCTCTGCTGTTTTTCCTGCATGGCGCCCGCCTGTCGCGCGACGTGGTCTTATCAGGCCTGCTGCATTGGCGCCTGCATATCGTCATCCTGCTGACGACCTTCGGCATCTTCCCGCTGCTCGGCATGACGCTCGGGCTGATCCCCGACACGATCCTGCCGCAGCCGCTTTATCTCGGCATCCTCTTCCTCTGCGTGCTGCCGTCGACGGTGCAGTCGTCGATCGCCTTTACCTCGATGGCGGGCGGCAACGTGCCCGCCGCTATCTGCTCGGCCTCGGCATCCAACATCTTCGGCATGTTCCTGACGCCGCTGCTCGTCGGCCTGCTGTTTTCCGTCGGCGGCCATGGCGGCTTCTCCTTCGACGCATTAGAGCAGATCCTGCTGCAGCTGCTTGCCCCCTTCATCATCGGCCAGATCCTGCAGCCCTGGATCGGCGACTGGATTCGCGCCAAGAAGAAGATCCTGATGCCTGTCGACCGCGGCTCGATCCTGATGGTCGTCTATCTCGCCTTCAGCACGGCTGTCGTCGAGGGCCTGTGGCACACCTTCTCGATCGCCGATATCGCCGTCGTCATCGTCGCCGACATGGTTCTGCTGGCAATTGTTCTGGTGCTGACGATGTTCGGCAGCCGGTGGCTGGGCTTCAACAAGGCCGATCAGATCACCATCACCTTCTGCGGCTCGAAGAAGAGCCTCGCAAGCGGCGTGCCGATGGCGAACGTCATCTTCGCCGGCCAGTCGATCGGCGCGATCGTGCTGCCGCTGATGCTGTTCCATCAGATCCAGCTGATGGTCTGCGCCGTCATCGCACAGAAATACGCCGCCGCCGCGGCCCGCCGCGCAACGGACAAGGAAATCGACGAGGCAACCAGCCCGGCCTGAGCCCAAATAAAAAACGGCGCCCCATAGGAGCGCCGTCGGTTTTACCCGTAAGGGGGATCAATCAGCCGTTGATGATCTGCGCTTCGATGGCCTTCGGAGCCTCGACCGGTTCTGCGGCAATCGCGATCTTGCGGGGCTTCATGGCCTCGGGAATATTGCGCAGAAGATCGATGTGCAGCAGGCCGTTCTTCAGCGAAGCGGCGGTCACCTCGACATGATCGGCAAGTTGGAAGCGGCGCTCGAAGGCGCGCTTGGCAATGCCTCGGTAGAGGAATTCGCCGCTTTCGGCAGGTTCCTCGTTCTTTTCACCCTTCACGGACAGGACATGGGCATGGGCTTCGATCGAAAGTTCGGTCTCGTCGAAACCGGCAACGGCCATGGTGATGCGATAGGTGTTTTCACCGGTGCGCTCGATATTATAGGGCGGATAGGTTTGCGCCTGCTCCGGCTGGGCAAGGCTGTCGAGCATGGTGAAAAGCCGGTCGAAACCGACGGTCGAACGATAAAGGGGAGAGAAGTCTACGTGACGCATGATGTCCTCCTGTGGAAGCGACGTGTTGCGATGAAATGCCCCTGAGACCCCATCATTGGCGGCCTTGGGACGGTTGCGCAGGCCCTGTTCGGCACCCGCAGAAAGGAAATGGTGATGGGATTCGAGGAGTTCAAGACCTTTTGCAATCGCCTTGATCGGCCCGTGAACCCCGCATGAACGACCGGTTCGGAGCACGTTCAGGCGCATTCGCCTAGGACTTAGGCGTCGGGTGAATCTGGTCCCGATGGCTGAAGTGCATCGTCCCTTCTTCTTCAGCCTCAACTCCGGCCGGCCGCGAGCACCCTCATGCTCCTGCCGGCCCTTTTCCCCACCGCTTTCCAAGCCGGATGCCATGCGCTATCCCTGATGCGAAGCAGTCAGCAGCGGCGCATTGGCAAAGTCATGGATCAGGTTCTCTATTCGACGCCCGATAATCCCGCCCCGGAAAACCGCACGGAGGGGTTCTTCGAAACCCATGACGGCCAGCAGCTGCGTTACGCCGTCTTCCGCTCGAGCGGCCAGATTGCCAAGGGCACCGTCGTCATCCTGCACGGCCGCAACGAATACATCGAGAAATATTTCGAAACGATCCGCGACCTGACGGCCAAGGGTCTCTGGGTCGCGACCTTCGACCTGCGCGGCCAGGGCGGTTCATCAAGGCTCATGAAGCGCCGCAACCACGGCCACATCCGCCGCTTTGCCGATTACGAGCGTGATCTCGATACCTTCCTGGAAAAGGTGGTGCTGCCGGATACCCGCCTGCCCTTCTATCTGCTCGCCCATTCCACAGGCGGCCTGATCGCACTCTCGGCCGCGCCCTATCTCACCACCCGTATCGATCGTATGGTGCTGTCGGCGCCCTTCATCGGCCTGACCGGCCAGTCGGCGTCGCCCCGCGTCATCCGCGCTCTCGCCGGCACGCTGACCGCCGTCGGCCTCGGCTTCCTGCCGCTCACCTCGAAACTGAAGGAGCCGAACTTCAGCGATAATCCGCTGACCTCGGACGAACACCGCTTCGAGCGCAATGTTGCAATGATGAAGGCCTTTCCGGAATTGACGCTCGGGCCGCCGACGGCCCGCTGGCTGATCGAGGCTTTCCGCACGATGGACCGGGTCACCTCACCCTACCATCTCTTCTCGATCACCATCCCGACCATCGTCATCGCCCCGACGCGTGACGGTGTCGTGCCCTACACGGCGCAGGAGCGGCTCTCGCGTTACTTCCGCGCCGGCCAGCTGGTGCCGATCAACGGTGCTCGTCACGAGATCTTCCAGGAGCGCGATATCTATCGCGCTGCCGCCCTTGCCGCCTTCCACGCCTTTATTCCCGGCAGCGATGCCGAAGAAAACCAGGACGTCGCCGCCCTCGGTACGTGAGACGGATCGGCTTTGCCGACCGGGGGATCAGCGCTGCTGACCGAGGGATCAGCGCTGCAGACCCTGGGATCAGCGCTGCAGGATGGCGATTGCCTGTTCGTAGACTGCCCGGCTGCCGGCAGCGATGATCGAGCCGCCGTTTTCCGGCCGTCCGCCGTCCCAGGTGGTGATGATGCCGCCCGCCCCCTCGATGACGGGAATGATGCCGCCGACGTCATAAGGCTTCAGGCTGTTTTCGACGACCAGATCGATATGGCCGGCGGCAAGCAGCGCATAGGCATAGCAGTCGCAGCCGTAGCGGAACAGCCGCACCTGGCCTTCGATCTCGCGGTATTTCTCCATCTCCTCGCCGGCAAAGAGATGCGGCGAGGTGGTGAACAGGATAGCATTCGAAAGCGTGTCGCACTGGCGCGTCGCCAGCCGTCGCTCGCCCTCCGGCCCGATATAGATCGAGCCGTTCTGGTCGGCGAAATAGCGCTCGCCGGTAAAGGGTTGCTCGATCATGCCCATGATCGCCCGGCCCGCTTTCTGCAGGCCGATCAGCGTTCCCCACACCGGCACGCCGGAGATGAAGGCGCGGGTGCCGTCGATCGGATCAATCACCCAGACATATTCGCGGTCGAGCCCGATATCGCCATGTTCCTCGCCGAGAATGCCGTGGTCGGGGAAATTCTCTTCGATCAGCGCCCGGATGGCGAGTTCGGCCGCCCGGTCGCCCTCCGTCACCGGATCGAAACCGGAAGAAAGCTTGTTCGTGACATCGAGGCCGGAGCGGAAACGCGGCAGCGTTTCGGCGCGGGCAGCCTCCGCCAGGCGATTGAAGAACGAACGGTCAGGAAACATGTTGGATCCGTTTGGCTGGCGGGAGTGGCGCTTTTCATAGCGAAAAGCAACGGAAATGCAAACGCAGCAGGCAAATTGAGTTTAGTTGCACAAAGATATCGCAGCGCAATAAATTGCTTGACATTTGTGCAATGCAATAGTAGCGTCTTCATACAGTCTTCTGACTGTAAATACCCTCCTTGGGTGTTTCCTCCCTAGACTTAGCCGCGCTCACAAGCGCGGTTTTTTTTGGCCGGGGAAGGCCACACGTCAGCAAAATCGAAAAACGGATCTATTCGGCGGCCAGCGCCCGGTCGCCGGCGAATTTCTCGACATAGTCCGCCATCTGCTGCATGAAGTCCGCGACGGCATCGGCCACCGCGGCGAAATCGTCGCGTTTCTCCAGCGTCAGCTCATCGACATAGATCGCCCGGTTCACCTCAATCTGCAGCGCGTGCAGGCCGCGCGAGGGCCGGCCGTAATGTTCGGTGATGAAGCCGCCGGCATAGGGCTTGTTGCGGATCGCCGCAAAACCCATCTCCTCGAGGATGGCGATGGCCGCGCGCGAAAGTTCGGCCGAAGCGCTGGTGCCGTAGCGATCGCCGATGATGAAATCGGGCCGCGCGGTGCTGCCGGCGACGCGCACATTGCCGGGCATCGAGTGGCAGTCAATCAGCACGCCGAAGCCGAACTGCACATGCGTTCGCGCGATCAGCCGGCGGAGCGCCGCATGATAGGGCTTGTAGACCGCTTCAACCCGGTCGAGCCCCTCCTGCACCGGCAGGCGCCGCGCATAGATCTCCATGTTCTCGGCGACGATGCGCGGAATGGTGCCGAGCCCGCCGGCGACCCTGAGCGAATTGACGTTGGCATAGGGCGGCAGCAACCCGTCGAACATCCGCGGATCGAGTTCGTAGGGTTCGCGATTGACGTCGAGATAGGCGCGCGGGAAGTTGGCCGCCAGAAGCGGCGCACCGAGTGCGACCGCCGAGCCGAAGAGCTCGTCGACATAGTGATCCTCGGAACGGCGGATGGCGATGCCCTCAAGCCTCGACTGAGCGATAAATTCCGGTGGATAAATGCGGCCGCTATGGGGGGAGTTGTAGACGAAGGGAATGGTCTGCGACACGGGCTCATGGACCTCAAAAAGCTCGTATTCGCGTATTTCCGGCACTTTCGGCCCTCTTTACCATGTCATGAACTGACTGCTTCGCGTATGTTGCCAGTTGCCCGGCCGCAAGTCCATACTATGTAGAAGGGATGGCGGTCACGCACAGGCAATTCACCGGTTGTTTACCGGAGCGAGACTAGTGTAAACGGCTGGCAGCCCACCAAAAACCTATGGATCGCGGTCTGGATTGATGACTCAGAAGATACTTCTCGCCGAAGACGACAATGACATGCGCCGCTTCCTGGTGAAAGCGCTCGAAAAGGCCGGCTACAAGGTCCTTTCCTATGACAACGGCGCTAGCGCCTATGACCGGCTGCGCGAGGAGCCGTTTTCCCTGCTGTTGACCGATATCGTCATGCCCGAGATGGACGGCATCGAGTTGGCGCGCCGCGCCACCGAACTCGACCCCGACCTGAAGGTGATGTTCATCACCGGTTTTGCCGCCGTGGCGCTGAACCCCGATTCGAAGGCGCCGAAGGATGCCAAGGTCCTTTCCAAGCCTTTCCACCTGCGCGATCTGGTCGACGAGGTCAACAAGATGCTTGCCGCATAAGGCCTGCGGGCGGCGCGTCACAAAACTGAAAAAAGCCTATTGACGGCTCCGAAGGTTTTGTGATCTATGCGCCGCCATCGGATGGGCGTGTAGCTCAGCGGGAGAGCACTACGTTGACATCGTAGGGGTCACAGGTTCAATCCCTGTCACGCCCACCATCCGATCCCCCTGACATCGTTGTCAAATCCCCGCCTTGGGGATTTTCTCTTTCCTGAGCCTGGCACGCGTTCCAGATCCAGCACTTGCGGAGCGAGGGCTTGCACGTGATTGGTCCGCGTAAGGCCATATCCATAGTCCTCGGCGTCGCCCTGGTTGGGGCTGGCCTCCTCGGTTTCGGTTATATGCAGTTTCATGTCATCGAACCCGTCAGCATCAAGCTTTGGCTGATTCCGATCACGATCCTCGCGGCTGGAGCAGCGATCCTCTGGGAGATTTCAAAAATCCCTAGCGAGACGATCTCTCTTTCCGTTCGACGCCCGAGCGGCCGCCGGCAAGCTGGTGAAAAGGGCAGATAGAGCAATTCCAGCAAAACTGCGTGCCAGATCTTCGTCGCTTCGCGTCGAGGCGACGTATCGTCAAACACCAATCACCGCCAATTAGAACCTGTGGCCCGACATCGGCATGCCCCCGGCAAACCCTGCCGGCCAGAACAGGATGTCATCCGAAAACCGTTCGCACTTTTCGGCATCATGCTCTGGACCGGCAGCTACAAATTCCTCTGACTGACCTCCGATCGGGAAAGAATGGGCCTGGACTTCCCTGCCTGGGCCCATTCCCCTTGACCAGACGTGCGTCCAAGACGGCACCTCGATGAGTGTGTTGCCACTGTCGTGTCACATCGGTTCGTTGCCGATGTCCGGCAGCCTATGTCATTACCGGACCTTGTAACCAGCAAGCTCAACCAACTTTTTACTGATCTGCCGCCGATCGTCGAGCCAGCCCCGCGGCCGATAAAATTTTTGCGCCTCAGCAACAACGGCGCCAAATTCGGACACAGAGCCATGCCATGGCGAACCGAGGGTGAGGTAATGATTCGCCTCGCCACGACATGGGGTTTGAGATCGAAATGAAGTTATCCGCGCTTGCCGCTGCCGCCCTTTTTTCCGCCGTCCTCGCCTTGCCGGCCTCTGCCGCGCCGGCCGCGCCCGCAGAGACCTTTCCTGGTGCGCCCGGCGTCATTACGCTTTCCGGCAAATGCGCCAAGCTGGTCGTCGCCAAATTCGACGCCACCAAGGGCTGCAAGAACGAGCTTGCCAGCGTCACGCTGGCCAATGGCGTGGTGACCTTCATCTTCACCTCGGATGGCAAGGCGCTGGGCTTTCAGGGCGACGGCAGCGGCATCAAGCCTGCCTCCAACGGCAATGCCCGCCTGCCACTCAGCCTCGTCACCACGGGTGTCGGCAACAAGATGACCGGAGAGGTCAAGGTCGCCGGCTTCTGCACCTTCGGCAATCCTTATGCCGGCAAGCCGATCGCGATCGAATGCACCGCCGAAAGCAAGGACTCCTCCTTCACCGGCAGCTTCCGCACCGGCGGCAAGCTGGTGAAGAAGGGTAAGTAGCCGCCCTCAGGCGCACCAGGCGCTGCCGGCCGCCCCTGGCTTGCGTGCCAGGCCCTCATTGATCAGCTGCGCGCCGAAAGAGCGGCCGTCGCGCGAGACGACGCGCGGCGCGCCAGAGGGTTCGGCCTTACCCGCAGCATTCATCGTGAAAGGCCCGGCGTTCAGAAGCGCCAGCAGCCGCGACTTGGCGGCAAAGGCCACCCGGCGTTCGCCGTCACAGCGCGCCTGGTCGACCACCGGGCTTGCCATGTCGGCAATCACGATCTTCTCGCCTTTGTACCAGAAGACGCCACCGTCGCCGACGCAATTGATATGGGCGCCCTGCCCGCAATAGCCGAAGGCGACTGTCCCGGTTTGCGAAACGGCGGCGGAGGCCGGCGACGGCACTGCCTTTATCGGCTGGATCATCGGCGTCGGGATCGCGGCCGGCGGCAGCGGCTGCGGCACTGGGACTTTCGGCGTGGGTGCGGCAAGCGCCACCTGCTTCGGCGGCGCGTCCTTCTTGACGACAGGCCTCGGCTCCGCCGTGTCCCGTGTGATCGGCGTCGATTGCCTTGCCAGCATCGGCTGAATGCTCTTCCAATGGTCGTGGACGACGATGCCGCCGATCGCGGCAATGCCGATCACCGCCCAGGGCAGCAATCCGCCACCGCTGCTGCGCGCTTTGCTCTTTCCTCTCGCCGGCGCCTTGCGGCGGCCGCGTGTCGCTGTCTTGGCCATCTGTCCGATTCCCGTGAGGCCGGGATTATCGCTGCCCAATCCTTTCCGAAAGGTTGGCGCGGCGACAGGATGATGCCTGGTTCGCCAAACTTTCCCTCCATGACATGAACGCGCCGGAGAGGCCAACGGCACTGGCGAAACGCACGCGGGGAAAAAGCTGAACAAATTCCGCGTTCAGACGTTAGCCAGCGAAAAATTCCATCTTTCTGGGGGAAAATCCATGGATCTTATTATCGCCGACATAATACCGGCGTCGCGTATCCACTATCCCGTCATCTTCGCCCGCCTCTTCGGCGCCATCGTCTTCGGCGGGCTGATCGGCTTCGAGCGTGAGGCCCGCGACCGCCCGGCAGGCTTCCGCACCCATATTCTGATCAGTCTTGCCGCTGCCCTTTTCGCCATCATCTCGATCGAGGCAGTGCACATGCCGGGTTTCACCGATGACGATCAGGTGCGCATCGATCCGCTGCGCGTCATCGAAGCCGTCACCGCCGGCGTTGCCTTCCTTGCCGCCGGCATGATCGTCTTTGCAAGGGGTCGGGTGCACGGGCTGACGACGGGCGCTGGTATGTGGCTCTCCGGCGCGATCGGCCTCGCCATGGGCTTCGGCTATTGGCCGATCGCCTTTTTCACGACGCTCGCTGCCATCTGCGTGCTCTTTGCCTTCGGCAAGCTCGAACAATGGTTCGGCAATAATTCCGGGCAGCGTGCCGACCGCGATGAACACAAATAGAAAAACAAAGCGCCCGGCATCACGCCAGGCGCTCGTGTCAGCGTACCCTTCTGTTGGTCATTCGGCTGTCGGTCATTCGGCGCGTGTGGCCGAAGGATCGCTTTTCCCAACCGATGCGGTGCCGCCGATGGCGGAGAGCGGCTTCTGGCGTTTGCCGATATTGATGCTTTCGTCCGCCGCCTCGCGTACGGCCTGCCATTCATTTTCGTGCCGGAGGAAGATCTCGCGGGGCACAAAGTTGATCGTCATATGTTTCTCACCCTGTTTCAAATCTACCGTCAGCGCCGGAGGCTTCCGGAATGCCCGTTATTTCTTGGTCCCTGCATTGCCCTTGATGTCGGGGCCGCCTTTGGAAAGATCGGCGCCGGTAACATGGGCCGGCACGTGAATGTCGTGGTAGACGCCGGGCGTCAGTGTCAGGTCGACATGATGCGGCGGCAGCACCTGCGCCTTCTGCATGCGGTTCGGCTTTACCCGCTTCATGCGGTCGGACGCCTCCGTGCGTTTGTCGGGAAGATGGGTCGAAGTGTGCATCATCGGCCTCCTTTTAAGCTCAACCAGTGCCTAACGGGCGGGCGTCGGGATTGTTCCAAAAAAAATCACGCCAATCCGGTGTGACGACCGACCTTGACTGGCTCGCGAAGTTCATTACCTAGAGCCTATCCGGCAGCCTTCCAGACATCGGCTGACGGGGAACTTTGGTGCCGGGCCCCTCTGGCGAGAGTTTTTACGGCGCTCTCGTGATGTCGGTACCGCCTGCAGCTTAGCCGGCGGATTTTTCATCGATGAACAAGCTCACCATGCCTGACCCGCGTGCCCGTTGTGGCGTGCCGCGTTTTCCCACTGTAGCGACCCTCTTCAACTCGATTTGCGGCCGCGAGGTGCGGCCATGAATCAACCCGTGACCCATAACTCCTCGCTCAGCTATTTCCGCTGGGCTTTCATCGTCACTGCCCTCGGCCTCGTTCTCGGCGCGGTGCTCGGCTGGCAGACGACCGGTACGATCGGCGGCATGGCGACCGTCTTCTTCATCTGCACGGTGCTTGCGGTGCTGGAGATCTCGCTCTCCTTCGATAATGCCATCGTCAACGCCAACAAGCTGAAGGAGATGACGCCGGTCTGGCAGCAGCGCTTCCTCACCTGGGGCATCATCATCGCCGTCTTCGGCATGCGCATCATCTTCCCGCTGGCAATCGTCGCGATCGCGGCACAGATCGGCCCCTGGGATGCTCTGGTGCTTGCCGCGCGCGAGCCGGCCGAATATGCCCGCATCATGAACGACGCGCATCTGCCGATCGCAGCCTTCGGCGGCACCTTCCTGATGATGGTCGGCCTCAGCTATTTCTTCGACCATGAGAAGAAAATCCATTGGCTTCGCGGCCTGGAGAAGGTGATGGCGCGCTCGGCCACCATCAGGGGCATCGAGATCGCCTTCGTGCTGGCACTGATGCTTGTGTTCTCCTGGTTGATCGGCGGCGAGGAAGCCAGTGTCTTCGTCCATTGCGCCATCTACGGCCTGCTCACCTTCCTCGCGGTCGAGGTTGTCGGTGAGCTGCTCGATGCGTCGCAGCAGACGATGAGTGCTGCCGCCAAGGGCGGCCTCGGCGCCTTCATCTATCTGGAGGTGCTGGATGCGAGCTTTTCCTTCGACGGCGTCATCGGCGCCTTCGCGCTGACGCAGAACCTTTTCGTCATCGCGATCGGCCTCGGCATCGGCGCCATGTACGTGCGCTCGATGACGATCATGCTGGTGGAGAAGGGAACGCTTGCCGAATACCGCTATCTCGAGCATGGCGCCTTCTACGCCATCCTGATCCTCTCGGTGATCATGTATGCGCAGACCCTGGTCCATATCCCCGAGGTTATCACCGGCCTCGGCGGCGCGGCCTTGATCGGCCTGTCCCTCTGGTCGTCCATCCGCCACAACAGGCGCGAAAAGGTGGAGGATCACGGCGCCCGGCAGGAGGAGCTTCACGCCTGACGATGCAGGAAGCCGCAGTGTGTGAAGCCCTTGCAGCCAAAAATAAAGCCCGCGACCATCCGGTTGCGGGCTAATTCATTCATGCATGACTTGAAGGTGTTAACGGGAGACCTGACCGAAGGAGGCCGGGTCGATACCGAGTGTGGTAAGGTCATTGGCGCGCGGGCGGCGACCGGCTTCGACAGCAGCGCTGACGGCGTTTGCAGCACCAAGAACGGCGAATGCGCGGCCAAAGAAGCCAGTACGGACTGAATTGCGAAGTGCGGACATTGTCCTTTTCCTCTTGCTCTATGATTGACCACTCATAGATGGCATCGCGCATAGACCTCCACAATGCTCAGAAAATCACCTCAGCCATGCAAAAACAGGAGGCCGGCGCATGTCTCCATGGCCGACCTCGAGGCAGGGGTGGATGGTCTTTTTGTTCTTAGAGTGCCGTGCGTCCTTTCGGACGCACAAAGGACGCTCTAACACTTTGAAATCTGCGCATCGTGCTTTCCGAAAATCGGAACCGATTTTCGGGCCGATGCGCTAGTCTTCGTTTGCCGCCAGTTGCGAGAGCACCTGGCCCCTGCCGCGCAGCCGCAGGATCAGCGGGATGAGGAAGGCGGCCGCTGCAACGATGAGCAGGCCTGCCGCGATCGGCGACATCACCAGCGTCGTGACGTCGCCCTGGCTGATTGCCAGCGCCCGGCGCAGCTGCTGTTCGGCAAGCGGCCCGAGGATCAGGCCGACGACGGCAGGCGCGATCGGATAGCCGAAAAGCCGCATCACATAACCGAGCAGACCGAAGGCGAGCAGCATGCCGAGCTCGAACACCGACGGATTGGCGCCGATCGTCCCGAGTGTCGCAAACAGCAGGATGCCGGCATAGAGCCATGGCTTCGGAACGGTCAGCAGTCGCACCCAGAGCCCGATCATCGGCAGGTTCAGCACCAAGAGCATCGCATTGGCAATGAGCAGGCTGGCGATCAACCCCCAGACGAGCTGCGGATTGGTGGCAAACAGTAGCGGCCCCGGCTGCAGCCCGTATTGCTGGAAGCCGGCAAGCATGATCGCCGCCGTCGCCGTCGTCGGCAGGCCGAGCGTCAGAAGCGGCACCAGCGTGCCGGCGGCCGATGCGTTGTTCGCCGCCTCGGGACCGGCCACGCCTTCGATCGCGCCATGGCCGAACTCTTCCGGGTTTTTCGCCAGCCGCTTTTCGGTCGCATAGGAGAGGAAGGTACCGATTTCGGCGCCGCCCGCGGGCATTGCGCCAATCGGGAAACCGATCAGCGTGCCGCGCAGCCAGGGTTTCCACGAACGTGACCAGTCCTGCGCATTCATCCAGAGCGAACCCTTGACTGCCTCGACCTTCTCCGCGATCCGGTTGCCCTGCGCGGCGATATAAAGGGTCTCGCCGATCGCAAACATCGCCACCGCCAGCGTCGTCACCTCGACGCCGTCGAGCAGGTCGGGGATGCCGAAGGAAAGCCGCGCCTGCCCCGTCTGCTGGTCGATGCCGACCATGGCGAGCGCGAAACCGATGAACAGCGAGGTCAGGCCCCGCAAGGCGGAGTCGCCAAACGCCGAGGAGACGGTGACGAAGGCAAGCACCATCAGCGCGAAATACTCGCGCGGCCCGAAGACCAGCGCCAGCTTGACGATGTAAGGCGCGATGAAGGCAAGCCCGAGCGTGGCGATCAGGCCAGCGACGAAGGAGCCGATCGCCGCTGTCGCCAGCGCCGGTCCGCCGCGCCCGGCGCGCGCCATCTTGTTGCCCTCGAGCGCGGTGACGATCGAAGCGCTTTCACCCGGCGTGTTGAGCAGGATCGAGGTCGTCGAGCCGCCATACATGCCGCCGTAATAGATGCCGGCGAACATGATCAGCGAGCCGCCGGGATCAAGCTTGTAGGTGACGGGCAGCAGCAGCGCCACGGTGAGAGCCGGGCCGATGCCGGGAAGCACGCCGACGGCGGTGCCGAGCGTCACGCCGACCAGCGCATAAACCAGGTTCATCGGCTGCATCGCAACCAGGATGCCCTGCCATAGGAATTCGAATGTGCTCATCTTGGTGTCCCAAGCGGCATTCCCGGCCGTGCGTTTGGCAACCGGGCGCCGCGCAAAATCAAAAGAGCTGACAGCGCGTCCCGCGCGGTCAGAAGAACAGATGTTCGAGCGGGCCGGCCGGCAGCGTCAGTTGCAGCAGCTGCGAGAAGATCGCCCAGACGACGAAGCTTAGGACGATACCAAGCGGCAGCGAGATCCAGAGCTTGCGTTTGCCGAAGCCGCGTGCCGTCAGCGCGAAGAGGATGCCTGTTGCGATCGAGAAGCCGGCGACGCGCAGGAGCAGCATCTGGCCCGCAAGACCGGCGACGATCCAGATGACGGGTGCGACTTCCTGCCGGTCACGCTCCGGAAAATCGCCGCGCCAGGCTTCGAAGGCGGTCCAGATCCCGAGACAGAAGAGGCCAAATGCCACCATTTGAGGCGCTGTCGCCGGACCGATGCGGTCGTACTGCGCGATCGTTTTCAGATGCGACGCGTCCCAGGCCATCACGCCGGCGACGGCGAAGAGGAAAACGGCAATAATGAACGCCGCCCAATCAGGGCGGCGCTCGGTTGCCGAGGAGGTGTTATCCTCGCTCATTGAACAAGTCCGATGTCTTTGAGAATGCTCTCAGTGGCCGAGATATCCTTTTCGAGCTGCGCCTTGAAGGCGTCGCCGGACAGATAGGTGTCGGCCCAGCCCTTGGTCTTCAGCGTTTCCTGCCAGGTGGCGGAGCCGTGCAGCTTCTCGAAATCGGCGGTGACGCTTGCCACCTGCTCTGCCGACAGGCCGGGGGCAGCGGCGACCATGCGCCAGTTCTGTATGGTGACGTCGGTGCCGGCTTCCTTCAGCGTCGGGGCATCGACGCCGTCGATACGCTTGTCGCTGGAGACGGCGAGAAGGCGGAGCGTGCCTGACTTCACCTGCGATTCGAACTCGCTGTAGCTCGAGACGCCGGCCGTGACCTGGCCGCCGAGAATGGCGGCGAGCGCTTCACCGCCGCCGGAGAAGGCGACATAGTTGATCTTCGTCGGATCGACGCCGGAAGCCTTGGCGATCAGGCCGACGGTGATATGGTCTGTGCCGCCGGCCGAACCGCCGCCCCAGGAAACGGAGCCCGGATCCTTCTTCAGCGCCGCGACCAGATCGGCCATCGTCTTGATCTCGGAGGCTGCAGGAACGACGACGGCCTCATATTCGCCGGTCAGGCGGGCGATCGGCGTAACGTCCTTGAGCGTCACCGGCGACTTGTTGGTGAGGATCGCGCCGACCATGACATAGCCGCCGACGATCAGCGAATTCGGGTTGCCAGCAGCCTGGCTGCTGAACTGCGCAAGGCCGATGGTGCCGCCGGCGCCGGGAACGTTCTGGACCTGCACGTTGCCGGAGATCTTCTCCTGCTGCAGCGCGGTCTGCAGCGAACGGGCCGTCTGATCCCAGCCGCCGCCGGGCGCGGCCGGCGCGATGATGGTGTAGTCGGCCGCATAGGCCGGCAGCGCGATGGTCGCTGCAAAAAGGGTTGCGATGAATGTATGCTTCACGATGTGTCCTCCGTCGGCGGCTGAGCAAACCGCCTGTTATTCTCTGGGAATCGGGAGGAATGGCCGGTCAGCGGACGCAAGCGTCCTAAATGACGAGCGGAATACCCTCCCAAGGCTTCAGCTCTCCGCCTCCACGGAGAAGAAGTAGCCAAAGCGACCACAACAACCTGTCATTTAGCTGACATCGGCGAGATATCCAGAAGGAGACGACACTTTTTTGCCGTAATTGGCAGGTGCCGATCTAAATCCCGGCTCTTCATTGCCAATGGCGAGTGTATTACCCGCCGCCGAAGTACGGCTGCGAGCCTCATCCGACGAGAGGTACGGGCGGAGCGACCCAAAGCTCTGTAAAGAGGGTGATCAGGCTGAAAGCTGACGCCTTCACTGAGTCCGCAGAACCTCGTTCCAGTGCGCGATCAGCCGCGCCCGCTTCACCTGGTCGAGATAGACCATGAGCCCGGGGCTCACCGGCACCGGCCGCAGTTGGGCGCCGAGCAGTTCCTGCAGCGTATTGGCGGTATTCTCCCCTGCCACCTCGGGGCTGACGGCCGGGATCTGCAGCTCGCGCGCCATGATCGTCTGCCCTTCCCTCGACATGAAGAAGGTAAGGTAACGCCGACCGAGCTCCGGCTCGGCGGCGGCCTGCGGCACCAGCCCGATCCGCGACATCACTACGGTATAATCCTTCGGCAGCACGATGCCGACATCGGGATAGCGCGAGGCCCAGTCGGCCGCATAGGAGCCGAGAATATTGTAGCCGAGCACGAAGCGCCCGTCGGCAACGCGTTCGAGGATCGCCGAACTCGTCGAATAAAGCTTGACGCCGGCAGCCCCCATCGCCCTGATCACCGACCAGATGTCGCCGAACTGCTCCTGGTCGCGCGCCATGAAAAGAAAGCCGACGCCGGAACGCTCGATATCGTAGGTGCCGATCCGCCCGTAGACCTCGTTGCCCTTGCGCTTCAGATAGTCGACGAATTCAGCCCGCGAACTCGGCACCGGCTCATGCGCAAAGCTCGGCTTGTGATAGACGAACACCGCCGGCTCGAAGGTGAGCGCATAGGCGGTGTTGCGCCAGTTCGCCCATTTCGGCCATGCAGCACTCATCGGCAGGTTGCTGACCTGTGCATATCCGTCGTTGGAAAGCTTCACTTGCAGGTCCATCGCCGAGGAAAAGGCGAAATCCGCCGTCTTCTTGCCGGCATCCGTCTCCCTGACGATCCGGTCGTAGATGTCGCCGGTCAGCATATCCTCATATTTGACCGCGACATCGGGATTGGCGTCCTGGAAACCGCGGATCATCGGTTGCGCCAGCGGCTCGTCGAGCGAGGAATAAACCGTCAGCACCGGCGCATCGGCATTGCCCGACTTCGCCGGATAGAAGACAGGATCGGCGAGCGCAAAGCCCGGCCAGAACGCCAGCAGCAAGATGAAAACTCTCCTCATCAAGCAACAATGCCTGAGCGCGCCGGGAGGAGCAAGGGCGCCGGACTAGGCAGCGACCCACTCCATCAACGCATTCTGCGCGTGTAGCAGAAAGGCCTTGGCGGCGCGACTTTGGCAGAGCGGATGTTCCATCGCCTCGGCCGCCACCTCCTGGCCGCGCGAAACCGGCGGGCACGGCAGGAAGATCGCATCCTCCCGCAAACGGTCGAGGAGATCGGTATCGATCCGGTGGCCGGCGAGCGCCTCCCCAGCGGCGTCACTCGGCCATGAATCGGTGATGATAACGTCGGCATCCGATAACTCGCCCATATCGGTGCTCACGCGGAAGCGTCCATTGAGCAGCGCGGCGTCGCTGATGTGCCAGCGTTCGGGATAGACCTGCACCACCTTAATCGGCAATGCGATCGATGCTTCGGCCCAGGAGCGAAGGATATTTGCGTCCGCCGCCACGCCAACGACCTTCAACCCGTCGATGGAACCGCGCCGGCTGTTGATATAGGCAAGATCGCCGAGCGTCTCGCAAGGGTGGTTAGAGCGTGTGCGCGCATTGATGACAGGCAGCAGCGAGGCTGCCGCCACCGCCTTCAATGTCGCAAACTCCCTGGTGCGGATCACCAGCATGTCGAACCAGTTGCCAAGATAACCCGACAGATCGCCGGTTTCCTCCTTGGCATTGAAGCCGATCGGCACATGCACGCAGATACCGCCCATCGCCTGGATGCCGAGATCGAAGGCGGTGGTATTGCGCCAGCCGCCATCATCGACGATCAGCGCGACGCGTTTGCCCGCAAGGCTCTGCGGCATCGTGCGCTCATCCCAGGCTTTGGCAAGTACACCGGCGCGACCGATGACCAACCGAAGTCCGGCTTCCGGAATGTCATGAAACTCCAGAAAATTCCGGGCCGAACCTGTCATCCAAAATCTCCGTCAGGTATGAAACGTCGCCACAATAACTTTCGTTGGCCTCACGGCAATCGCCGAAGCAACCGCGAATCACATTCGATACCGCGATTGGATATCCTCGCGATTCGTCTTCCAAGCCATGCTGCTGGGTCCGGCGCAAGCTTAAATCAATCGGCGATCGGTTTTATGATACCGATCCAGAAAGTATCTACGAAAGCAAAACACTCCGTTTTCTCGGATGTGAATTGTCCTTTCATCACAAAGGATTATGGGCTGACGCCGCCCTTCACCCATTTAGAGTATTGATGAAGATCGGCGACGTTATATGGTCGCGCTGCCGCGCAAAAATGTCGAGACCGCCCGAATTTATTATTCGGGGGACGACTCTACGCGACAAAAACTCTATAAAAAGCTAGACTAAACTGTGAAGATCCATGGAGGGGTCATGGAACGACGACTGAGCGCTATTCTTGCTGCAGACGTCGTCGGCTACAGCCGACTGATGGGCATTGATGAATCCGGGACGTTGCAGGCGCTGAACCGCCATCGCTGCGAGCTGGTCGACATTCGTATTTCAGACTACAAGGGCCGGATCGTCAAACTCACCGGCGACGGCATCCTTGCCGAATTCCAGAGCGTGGTGAATGCGGTCGCCTGCGCTGCCGAAATCCAGCGCAGCATGGCGGCCCGCAACGAGAACGTGCCCAAGGACGAACGCGTCGAATTCCGTATCGGCATCAATCTCGGCGACGTCGTGGTCGAGAACGGCGACATATTCGGAGATGGGGTCAATCTCGCCGCCAGGCTCGAGCGCATCGCAGCGCCGGGCGGCATCGCCGTGTCGGCCTCGGTGCGCGAGCAGGTCGGCTCGCGCCTCAATCTCGGCTTCGAATTCATCGGCGAACATATGCTGAAGAACATCCGGCAGCCCGTTCAGGTCTACACCGTCAGCTTAGCGCCGCCTTCCTCCGCCAGATTGGTCGCGCAGAACCGCAATACCTGCTTCATCGCGGTGCTGCCCTTCACCAATATGAGCGGCGATGCCGACCAGGATTATTTCTCCGACGGTATCACCGAAGACATCATCACCGATCTCTCCAAGATCTCCAGCCTGCACGTCGTGCCGCGCAATACGATCTTCACCTACAAGGGCATATCGGTAAAGGTGAAGCGGCTCGCCCAGGAGCTTGGCGTACGCTACGTGCTCGAGGGAAGTGTGCGCATCGTCGGCAATCGCGTGCGCATTTCCGGTCAACTGATTGACACCGCCAATGGCGACCATCTCTGGGCCGAGCGTTACGACCGCGACATGACCGACATCTTCGCCATCCAGGACGAGATCACCCATGCGATCGTCGGCCAGTTGAAAGTGCGTCTACTGCCGGAAGAGAAGAAGGCGATCGCCAACGAGCCGACCGCCAATGCCGAGGCCTATACCTATTATCTCAGGGGCCGTCAGCTCTCCCACACCTGGACCAAATCCTATCTCCAGCTCGCAAGGCGCATGTTCTGCAAGGCGGTCGAGCTCGATCCGGATTATGCCCGCGCCTATGCCGGCATCGCCGATTGCGACGCGGCGATCCGTGACTGGGCGCCTGACGACGTGCCGCTGAGGCGCATCCTCGAGATGAGCGCCCGCGCCCTCGCGCTTGATCCCGACCTCCCGGAGGCCCACGCCTCCCATGGTCTCGCTTTGCATCAGAGCGGCTACGACGATAGGGCGGCGGCGGCGTTCGAACGTGCCCTGGCGCTCGACCCGAACCTCTTCGAAGCAAATTTCCACTATGCCCGGTTCTTCTTCATGCGCGGCAACTTCGCCGAATCCGTGCAATATTTCACCCGCGCCGCCGCAATCCGCTCTGATGATTACGTTTCGCCGATCCACCTGATGTCCGCCTACCGCTCGCTCGGCCGGGTGCTGGATACGGAAAACTGGGCGCGCCTCGGCCTGCTGCGCGCCGAACGGGCCTTGAACGTCAACCCGGAAAATTCAGGCCCCGCCCATCGCGGCGCGCTGGCGCTTGCCCATCTCGGCGACGCGGCAAGGGCACGCGACTGGGCGGCCCGTGCGATCGCCATCGATCCGGACGACATCGTCGCGCAGTATAATCTCGCCTGCGTCTACTCCGTCCTCGGCGACGTAGATCAGGCGATCGATCTGCTGGAGAAGCTGCTGCCGAACAGCTCCGTCTACCATATCAAATGGTTCGACAATGATTCCGATCTCGACAACATCCGCGACGACCCCCGCTTCCGGAAGCTGCTCGCCGCCGCAATGATGCAGCGCGAGCGGATCGAAAGGACCGGGAGCTGAGGTCGAGCTTTTCCCGGCCGTTCACTGGCGCATCGGCCCGAAAATCGGAATCGATTTTCGGAAAGCACGATGCGTGGATTCAAAGTGTTACAGCGTCCTTTGCGCGTCTGAAGGACGCGCGGCGCTGTAAGCTTGAAAATCGCTGTGACATCCCTGCTTCATCTCTGTAATCTCCCTTGAAAAACAGGGGAAACATCCGTGCGCATCCTGCTCACCGAAGACAATATCGCGCTGGCAGACGGCCTGTCGGCGATCTTGCGCGGCACGGGCCATGCCGTCGATGTCGTCCATGACGGGGCGTCTGCCAATGCGGTCATCGCAGCGGAAAATTTCGATCTGGTGATCCTCGACCTCAACCTGCCGGAGATGGACGGTCTCGACGTGCTGCGTGCCATGCGCGCCCGGCAGAACCAGGCGGCCGTCCTCATCCTGACCGCGCGCGGCACGCCGGAAGAGCGGGTGAAGGGGCTCGATCTCGGCGCTGACGATTATCTGATCAAGCCCTTCGATATCGCCGAATTCGAGGCCCGCGTGCGCGTGCTGCTGCGCCGCCAGGCCGGGCTGCGCTCGGCGACCGTCGGCTTCGGCGGCATCTCCTTCGATCTCAATTCCCGCACCTTTTCATCAGGTGCCACGCCGCTCGATATTCCCGCCCGCGAGCTCGGCCTGCTCGAAATCCTCTTCATGCGGGCCGGCAAGGTCGTCGCCAAGGAGGCGATCATTCAATCGCTGACGGCCTTCGACGACGACATTTCCGCAAATGCCATCGAGCAATATGTCAGCCGCCTGCGTAAGCGCCTGTCGCCGCACGGCCTGACCGTCAAGACCGCCCGCGGCATCGGTTATTATCTCGACAAGCTGCCCGAGGCCTCATGAAAGCCGCCTATTCCCTCCGGCGCCGGCTGCTCTTCTGGCTGCTCGTCTCGACCGCCGTCATCGGCACGCTGGCACTCGCCGACACCTATCGCGAAGCGGTCCAGACCTCGAATATCGTCTCCGACCGCGTGCTCGCCGGCTCCGCGCTGGCGATCGCCGAGCGCGTCGTCGTCGCCGAGGACGGCACGCTGCAGGTCGATATCCCCTATGTCGCATTGGAGATGCTGACCTCGGCCGCGCAGGATCGCGTCTTCTACCGCGTCGACGGCCCGCCGGGCCAATTCATCACCGGCTACCAGTCCCTGCCGGTCCTCGAGAAAACGCCGGGCGATGCGGCCGCCTTCGCCGACGACACCTTCCGCGGCGAACCGATCCGCGTCGCCACACTCGAACGCTCGGCCTCGACAGGCATCCGCTCCGTGCCCTTCGTGGTGACGGTCGCCGAAACCACCATCGCCCGCCGGCAGTTGGCGCGGGCAATCCTCGTCCGATCCGCACTCCGTCTTGCCTTCATGATCGCGGGCGCCGCCGTCATCGTCTGGATCTCGGTCACGGTGGCTCTGCGCCCGCTCTACAAGCTCGGCGACGCCATCGGCGAACGCAGCCCCGATGACCTGCATCCGATCAAGCAGACCGTGCCGAGCGAGGTCGAGCCACTGGTCGATACGGTGAATTCCTTCATGGTCCGCCTGCAATCGGCGCTCGATGCGCTCCGCCATTTCACCGGCAATGCCAGCCATCAGCTACGCACACCGCTGGCAATCATCCGCACCCAGCTTGCCCTTTCCGCCCGTGCCGGCTCGCTTGATGAGGCGCAGGCGGCGGCACTGAAGGGCGACCAGGCGGTTGCGCATGCCGAACGCATCCTTGCCCAGCTTCTCCTGATGGCCAAGATCGACGCCGCCACCGCCAAGGAGGCGCTCACCGCCTCCGCCATCGATCTCGCCGCCATCGCCCAGGAAATCACCGGCGAGCAGATCCCGACGGCCGCCGTCGCCGGCATCGATCTCGGCTTCGAGGGCGAGAGCCCGGCGATGGTCCGCGCCGAGCCGCTGTTGATCGGCGAAATGCTGCGCAACCTTGCCGGCAATGCCATCGCCTATGCCGGCAACGGAGCTGAGGTCACCGTCCGTATCATCGCCGCGTCAGAGACGATCCGCCTCGAAATCGAGGACAACGGTCCCGGCATCCCGCCCGAAAAGCTGGAGGCGGTGCGCCGGCGCTTTTCGCGCGGCAATGAGTCCAGTGCGCCCGGTGCCGGTCTCGGTCTGCCGATCGTCGAAGAAATCGCCAATCTTTTCAATGCCGCGCTGACGCTGGAGCCGGGCACGGGCGGGAAGGGCCTGAGGGCGGCGGTTACCTTTACCAAGGCAGCGTAAGAGCCGTCGACCTTTCCGCCTTGCTTTCTTTCGCTGCATTGCACACACTGATTTTCGGGAACAGCAAGCCGCACGACGATGCGAGCCGGATAAAAAGAGAAATATGTCGATCAAAGCCAGCATCTATCATCTGACGCATTATACCTATGACAAGCCGATCCGCCTCGGCCCACAGATCATCCGGCTGAAACCTGCCTCGCATTCGAAGACACGGGTGCTCAGCCACTCGCTGAAGGTCACGCCCTCCAACCATTTCGTCAACCTGCAGCAGGATCCATACGGCAATTACCTTGCCCGCTATGTCTTTCCGGACCCGGTGACGGAGTTCAAGATCGAGGTCGATCTCGTCGCCGACATGACGGTCTATAATCCCTTCGACTTCTTCGTCGAGGAAGAGGCAACCAAGTGGCCCTTCGGATACCCTGAAACGATCCAGGAGGATCTGTCGATCTACATGACGCCGGAGCCGGCCGGTCCGCGCCTCAAGGCGCTGCTGCCGACGCTCGACTGGTCGCCCGACCAGCCGACAGTCGATATGATCGTCGGCCTGAATGCCCGTCTGCAGCGACAGATCGGCTATGTCATCCGCATGGAAACCGGCGTGCAGACGCCGGAGGAGACGCTGGAAAGCGCCAAGGGTTCCTGCCGCGACACCAGCTGGCTGCTCGTCCAGATCCTGCGCCATCTCGGTCTCGCCGCCCGCTTCGTCTCCGGCTACCTCATCCAGCTGACGCCGGACCTGAAGGCGCTTGACGGCCCTTCCGGCACCGAAGTCGATTTCACCGACCTGCATGCCTGGGCTGAGGTCTATCTGCCTGGCGCCGGCTGGGTCGGCCTCGATCCGACGTCCGGCCTGCTGACCGGCGAAAGCCACATCCCGCTTGCCGCCACGCCGCATTATCGCAACGCCGCTCCGATCTCCGGCGGTTATTTTGGCGAGGCTGAAACCGAATTCGCCTTCGACATGAAGGTCTCGCGCGTTGCCGAGCACCCGCGCATCACCAAGCCCTTTTCCGATGAAAGCTGGGAGGAGCTCAACGAACTCGGCGAGAAAGTCGATCGTATCCTCGAAGCCGAGGACGTGCATCTGACGATGGGCGGCGAACCGACCTTCGTTTCGATCGACGATTTCCAGTCCGAGGAATGGAACACCGCCGCGGTCGGCCCGACCAAGCGCGAAAAGGCCGACATCCTGATCCGCAAGTTGCAAGAACGCTTCGCCCCCGGCGGTTTCCTGCATTACGGCCAGGGCAAATGGTATCCGGGCGAAAGCCTCCCGCGCTGGACCTTCTCGCTCTACTGGCGCCGCGACGGCAAGCCGGTCTGGCAGAACCTCGATCTGGTCGCCGCCGAAGGCAAGGATACCGGCGTCAAAGCCGAGGATGCCGAAAAGCTCCTGACGGCAATCGCAAAGGAGCTGGCGATCAAGCCTGACATGGTGCAGCCGGCCTATGAGGATCCGGCCGACTGGATCATCAAGGAAGGCAGCCTTCCCGAAAATGTCGATCCGTCGAATTCGAAGCTGAAGGATCCCGAGGAGCGCAGCCGCATCGCCCGCGTCTTCGCCCGCGGCCTCACGACCCCGACCGGTTACGTCCTTCCGGTTCAGGCATGGAACGCCAAAGCAGCCGAAACACGGGTCTGGGTCAGCGAGAAATGGCGCACCCGCCGCGGCAAGATCTTCCTCGTCCCGGGCGACAGTCCGATTGGATATCGCCTGCCGCTCGGCACGCTGCCCTATGTTCCCCCGGCGCGTTACCCCTATATCCACCCCGCCGATCCGACGATCCCGCGGGGACCGCTGCCTGATGTCTTCGTACCGGCCGGCCGGGCCATGCCGGAAGCCTCCTTCCATGCCGACGAGAGCAATCGCGGCCGGGTCGAACAGACGCTCGGCGAGCTTCGCGGCGCCGTACGCACCGCCATGTCGGTCGAGCCGCGCGACGGCAGGCTCTGCATCTTCATGCCGCCGGTGGAGCGCATCGAGGATTATCTCGAGCTGATCGCAGCCGCCGAAAACGCCGCCGCCGAGGTCAAGCTTCCCGTCCATATCGAAGGTTATCCGCCGCCGCAGGATGAACGCATCAACGTCATCCGCGTCGCCCCGGATCCCGGCGTCATCGAGGTCAATATTCATCCGGCTTCGAACTGGAAGGACTGCGTCGACATCACCACGGCGATCTACGAGGAGGCCCGCGCCACCCGGCTCGGCGCCGACAAGTTCATGATCGACGGCCGTCATACCGGCACCGGCGGCGGCAACCATGTCGTCGTAGGCGCGGCCAATCCGAACAACAGCCCCTTCCTGCGCCGTCCCGACCTCCTGAAAAGCGTGATCCTCCACTGGCAGCGTCACCCCTCGCTCTCCTACCTCTTCTCCGGCATGTTCATCGGCCCGACCAGCCAGGCGCCGCGTATCGACGAGGCTCGTCACGACAGCCTCTACGAGCTGGAGATCGCCATGGCGCAGATCGGAGCCCCCGGCCGTGGCCAGCAACCGCTGCCCTGGCTCGTCGACCGCCTGTTCCGCAATCTTCTGACCGACGTCACCGGCAACACCCACCGCGCCGAGATCTGCATCGACAAGCTATTCTCGCCCGACGGCCCGACAGGACGGCTCGGCCTCATCGAGTTCCGCGGTTTCGAGATGCCGCCGAACGCGCGCATGTCGCTTGCCCAGCAATTGCTGGTGCGCGCGCTGATCGCCCGTTTCTGGGTCAATCCCGTCGACGGCAAGTTCGTCCGCTGGGGCACGACCCTGCACGACCGTTTCATGCTGCCGCATTTCGTCTGGGCCGACTTCCTCGACGTGCTCGCCGATCTTCGCGAAAACGGCTTCGACGTCAGCCCGGAATGGTTCAAGGCCCAGCTCGAATTCCGCTTCCCCTTCTGCGGCGAGGTCGAATACGAGGGTTCTAAGCTGGAGCTGCGCCAGGCCTTGGAGCCTTGGCACGTCATGGGCGAGGAAGGCGCGCCGGGCGGCACTGCCCGCTACGTCGACAGCTCCGTCGAACGCCTTCAGGTGCGGCTCGAAACCGGCAATGCCTCGCGTTATACCGTCACCTGCAATGGCCGCACCTTGCCGCTGACGCCGACCGGTACATCGGGCGTGTCGGTTGCCGGCGTCCGCTACAAGGCGTGGCAGCCGGCCTCGGGCCTGCACCCCGTCCTGCCGATCAACACACCTTTGACTTTTGACATTTATGATACATGGTCGAAGCGTTCGATCGGCGGCTGCATCTATCATGTTGCTCATCCGGGTGGCCGGACCTATGACACCTTCCCGGTCAACGGTAACGAGGCGGAAGCAAGACGGCTCACCCGGTTCGAGCCGTGGGGGCATACGGCGGGCGGATACATTCCGCGCGTCGAGACGGGTTCGCCGGAATTCCCGCTGACGCTGGATCTGAGGCGACCCGCCGGGGTTTGAGGCCGAGGGTTTGAGGCTTAAGTTTTGATGGGCAAGAAGCCGGCAGTGGAGCGCAGGGAAGAGGCAGAGGACCGCATCGCCAAGAATGCGGCTTTCGGCTATGCGCCGCTTCCCGA
Source organism: Rhizobium sp. 25PS6 (assembly GCF_032464655.1). Classification (NCBI taxonomy): domain Bacteria; kingdom Pseudomonadati; phylum Pseudomonadota; class Alphaproteobacteria; order Hyphomicrobiales; family Rhizobiaceae; genus Rhizobium; species Rhizobium sp. 25PS6. The sequence goes on along the minus strand of NZ_JAWDIV010000014.1, from coordinate 96,737 downwards.
TACCGCCGATGAAATGGTCGACAACGACGGCGCCGTCCGCCCCGTCTGGCAGAATTTCCTCTCGCATCTGAGCGCAATGCCGGAAAAGGATCTCGCCGAGCGGTTCGCCCGCGCCGACCGCTATCTCCGTGATGCCGGCGTCTTCTATCGCGCCTATGGCAGCAAGGGCGCCGGCGAGCGAGCCTGGCCGATCTCGCATATCCCGGTGCTGATCGACGAGCGCGAATGGCAGACGCTGTCGGCGGGCCTCGTCCAGCGCGCCGACCTGCTGGAAGCGATCATCGCCGATATCTACGGCGACAACCGGCTGGTAGAGGAAGGGTTCCTGCCGCCGGCACTGATCGCCGCCAATCCCGAATTCCAGCGCCCGCTCGCCGGCATCAAGCCGGCATCCGGCCATTATCTGCATTTCTGCGCCTTCGAAATCGGCCGCGGGCCTGACGGCAACTGGTGGGTGCTCGCCGATAGGACGCAGGCTCCCTCAGGCGCTGGTTTCGCGCTGGAAAGCCGCGTCGCGACGACCCGGGCCTTCTCGGATATCTATGCCGAAACCCCGGTCCATCGCCTTGCCTCCTTCTTTGGCGCCTTCCGGGATGCGCTTCAGGGTATGAAACATTCCGGCGACGACCGTATCGCCGTGCTGACGCCCGGCCCCGCCAACGAGACCTACTACGAGCACGCCTACATCGCCCGCTATCTCGGCTTCATGTTGCTCGAAGGCGAGGACCTGACTGTCGTCAAGGGCCGCGTCATGGTGCGCACCGTCGCCGGCCTGAAGCCGATCGGCGTGCTCTGGCGCCGTCTCGATTCGGCTTTTGCCGACCCGCTGGAGCTCAACCAGAATTCGCATATCGGCACGCCCGGCCTCGTGGAAGCGCTGCGCGCCGAAAGCCTCACCATCGTCAATGCGCTCGGCACCGGCATTCTTGAAACCCGGGCGCTTCTCGCCTTCATGCCGACTATCTGTCACCATCTGCTTGGCGAGGATCTGCAATTGCCCTCGATCGCCACCTGGTGGTGCGGTCAGAAGGAAGAGCGCGAGCATGTGGCGAAGAACATTGAGAAGATGGTGATCGGCCCGGCCTATTCCCGTGCACCCTTCTTCGACGACAACGGCGAGTCCGTGCTCGGCTCGTCGCTGCGTGCGGCCGCCAAGGATTCGATCACCGACTGGCTGAGTTCGGACGGCCCGAAACTTGTCGGCCAGGAGGTCGTCACGCTGTCGACGACGCCCGCCTGGGTAGACGGCAAGCTCGTGCCGCGGCCGATGTCGCTGCGCGTCTTTGCCGCCCGCACGGCAAACGGCTGGCAGATCATGCCCGGCGGTTTTGCCCGCATCGGCTCCGGCGCCGATGTCGCGGCGATCGCCATGCAATCCGGTGGTGCGGCGGCCGATGTCTGGATCGTCAGCGACAAACCGGTCGAGCGCCATACGCTGCTGCCCGCCGAAGGCAGCTTCACCCGCAACATGCCGGGCAGCTTGCCCAGCCGGGCGGCCGACAATCTGTTCTGGCTCGGCCGCTACATCGAGCGCGCCGAAGGGGCGTTGCGCATCCTGCGCGCCTGGCATGCCCGTTTCGCCGAAGCCGCCGACCCGAGCCAGCCGCTGCTCGCCGACGTCTCCGATTATCTTGCCGCCGTCGATATCGATACTGCCAACGCCGTGCCGGAAACGCTGCTGCGCAACATTGACAGCGCGGTCTTTTCGGCCAGCAACATCCGCGATCGCTTCTCGCCGGACGGCTGGCTGGCGCTCAACGATCTCGCCAAGACCGCGCGCCGCTTCCACGTCACCGTCGCTGCCGGTGACGACGCCAGCCACGCGATGACGATCCTCTTACGCAAGCTTGCAGGCTTCGCCGGCCTCATGCATGAAAACATGTACCGCTTCACCGGCTGGCGGTTTCTTTCGCTCGGCCGCTATATCGAACGCGGCCTGCACATGACGCGCCTGCTCGGCCACATGTCGGGCCCGGAAGCGCCTGACGGCGCGCTCGACATGCTGCTGGAGATCGGCGACAGCGTCATGACTCATCGCCGCCGCTATAACGTCAACACCGCGCGGCTGACTGTCACCGACCTCTTGGCGCTCGACCCGCTCAACCCGCGTTCGGTCCTTTTCCAGGTGAACGAGATCCATCACGAGGTTGAACAACTGCCGAATGCCATGATCAACGGTCAGATGTCGCCCTTCTACCGCGAGGCGATGCGCCTCCATTCCGGCCTGGCGGTGATGACGCCGGAGGGCATGGGCGTCGAGGTCTATCAGCGACTGGAACGCGAATTGGAGCAGCTCTCCGATCTGCTCGCCCAGACCTATCTCGGGTGACGGCCGTGCTCTACGATCTCTCCCTCCACATGGGTTACAGCTACGACGCGCCGGCCTCCGGCGCCCGCCACATCATGCGCCTGATGCCGCTGTCGCTGGCCAATCGGCAGCGGCTGATCGCCGGATCGATCACCATTTCGCCCTCGCCGGACGAACAGTCGCATTTCGTCGATTTCTTCCATCATCCCGCCACCTCCTTCCTGCTGCGCGCGCCGCACGAGACGCTCGACATTCGCATGCAGGCCCGCGTGCAGGTGGAAAGCCAGCCGATTGCCGCCGATTTCTCGCCACTGCTTGCCGACCTGCCGGAGGAGCTATCAGGCATGTGGTCGCTGGCGCCGGACTCGCCGCACCATTTCCTCGGCGACAGTCCGCGCCTCACCGAAGCGCGCGAGATCGCCGACTATGCGCGAAGGTGTGCGACGCCTGAGCTGACGGCGATGCAGATCGCCCATGCGCTCTGTGCCCGAATCAACAAGGACTTCACCTACGATCCCGACGCGACGACGGTGGACACGACGCCGCTCGAGGCGTTCAAACTGAAGAGCGGCGTCTGCCAGGATTTCACCCATGTGATGATCCTGGCGCTCCGAAGCCTCGGCATTCCGGCCGGCTATGTCTCCGGTTTCCTGCGCACCATCCCGCCGCCCGGCAAGGAACGGCTGGAAGGCGCGGACGCCATGCATGCCTGGGTCAGGATCTGGTGCGGTGAGACGATCGGCTGGATCGAGCTCGACCCGACCAACAACATCCCTGCCGGCACGGACCACATCGTCGTCGCCTATGGCCGGGACTATTCCGACGTCGTTCCGGTCATCGGCGTCTTGAAAAGCTATGGCGGCCAACGCGCCGTCCAGGCGGTCGACGTGATCCCGCTGAAATAATCCCAAAACTGGAAAAATCCGACGATTCGTTAAAATTGCGTTGACGCCGTAAGGGCCGCGTAAAGAAGCAGCATGCCTAAATCACCTCACAGGGTTTCCAGTTGGGTGAACATGATGAACACCTCCTTTTTGCATCCCTGCCTGCATCGCATGTTCAGCGATCGAGGCGGTAATTTCGGTATCATGACGGCGATCATGATGCCCGTCCTGCTCGGTGCCGCCGGCCTGGCGATCGACTATTCGAACATGGCACTGTCGAAGCGCGAGCTGCAGGAAGCCACCGACTCGGCCGCTCTCGCGGCAGCGACCGCACTCGCCAGCGGGGCGGCTTCGACCACTGCTGACGCCGAGGCCATAGCCAAAGACTTCGTAAGCGGCCAGATGGCCAATCATGTCGACACCGACGCCATCAGCAGCATTAAGGCTGGAACAAGCGTCGACATCGACGTCAGCACGACGGCAACAAGCAAGAGCTATAAGGTTACCGTCGCGACCTCTTATGGAATCGCCGCCACGCCATTCATGAGCGTTCTTGGCTACAAGACGCTGAATATCGGCGCCTCGACTTCGACTTCGAGCGGCACGAGCGATACCAAGACCGCTCTCTCGATGGAACTGGTCCTCGACCAATCGGGTTCGATGGGCGAAAAGACGACTACCTGCGCGACTTATAATGGTAAGAATTGCAAAAGCTACGTCACGAAGATCGACGCGCTCAAAAAGGCTGCCGATGCCCTCTTTGATGCATTGGACACCGCCGATCCGGATCACAGCCTCGTACGCACGGGTGCCTATTCTTACAATAACGGTCTGATTTATAAGGATTGGCAAAAGACCCAGATCAAAAGCATGAGCGGTATGGCCTGGGGTACGGCGACGACTGCAACTTATGTGAGCGGAATTACAGCAAGCGGGGGCACCGACGCCACCGAACCGATGAGACAGGCAACTCTTTCTATTGCCAAAGCCTCGGACAGCTCTGATGTTGAGACTCAAGCGCATGCTACCAAAGGCAACACAATTGTATCTCGGTACATCATCCTGATGACCGACGGCGAAATGACCGGCAACACAGGCGAATGGCAAAGTTCGTTCGACCAGAACGTGCGCAACCAGTGCGACGCGACCAAAACAGCCGGCATCAAGATCTTTACCGTCGCCTTCATGGCACCGGACAGGGGCAAGCAGTTGCTCCAGTACTGCGCTTCGCCGGGCGGAAACTATTATGAAGCCGAAACGATGGAGAAGCTGGTGGCGTCCTTTACCAGCATTGCAAAAGAGGCGACGAAGGCTGTCACACTGCTGACCAACTGAATGCTCAGCCCAAAGTTCAACTTAGAAAAAAGCCGCACCGGAACAAACCGGAGCGGCTTTTCGTTGTGCTCGTTCGGCGCATCAGATCGGGAAAAGCGATTGAAATCAACCCCCTTGACCCGCGTGAATATGAAGGTTTCGCAAATTTTTCGTTTGTCCAAATCCTTTGTTGCAAGTGCTTAGTAACGATGCATAAACTGTCGCTGGTGCAAGCGACAAATTGATTGAATCAGGCATAACATCCTGAAACCAAATTAAAATTGGCGAGACCTGACGATGAACACTGTTTCCAAGCCGATCATCCCCTCCCCCGCCCCTCGCAGTTCAAGGCCGGAAATTCTCGCTGAAGAAATTATCGAACGTCTGACCTACCGCATCGGCAAGGATGCCAAGGTGGCGAAGCCGCATGACTGGCTGACCGCGACCATCCTGGTGGTGCGCGACCGCATCATCGACAAGTGGATGGCTTCCACCCGCGAGGTTTATGCGACTGGCGCCAAGCGCGTCTATTATCTTTCTCTCGAATTCCTGATCGGCCGCCTGATGCGCGACGCCATCTCGAACCTCGGCCTGATGGAGGAGGTGCGCGATGCGCTCGCCTCGCTCGGCGTCGACGTCAACGTCATTGCCGGCCTGGAGCCGGACGCCGCACTCGGCAACGGCGGCCTCGGCCGGCTGGCTGCCTGTTTCATGGAGAGCATGGCGACGGTCGAGGTTCCGGCCTATGGCTACGGCATCCGCTATGTCCACGGCCTCTTCCGCCAGCAGCTGGCAGACGGCTGGCAGGTGGAATTGCCGGAAAACTGGCTCGCCCACGGCAATCCCTGGGAATTCGAGCGCCGCGAAAGCGCCTATGAAATCGGCTTCGGCGGCGCCGTCGAATTCATCACCACCCATGACGACCAGCCGCGCTACGTCTGGAAACCGGCCGAGCGCGTCATCGCCGCCGCCTTCGACACGCCGGCCGTCGGCTGGCGTGGCAAGCGCGTCAACACGCTGCGCCTCTGGTCGGCGCAGCCGATCGATCCGATCCTGCTCGATGCCTTCAACGCCGGCGACCACATCGGGGCGCTGCGCGAAAGCAACAAGGCCGAAAGCTTGACCCGGGTTCTCTATCCTGCCGACGCCACCCCGGCCGGCCAGGAGCTGCGCCTGCGCCAGGAATTCTTCTTCTCGTCGGCCTCGCTGCAGGACATCCTGCGCCGCCATCTGCAGCAATATGACGATTTCACCTCGCTGCCGGACAAGGTGGCGATCCAGCTGAACGACACTCACCCCGCCGTCTCGGTCGCCGAACTCGTGCGCCTGCTCTGTGACGTACACGGGATGGATTTCGACCAGGCCTGGGACATCACCCGCCACACCTTCTCCTACACCAACCACACGCTTCTGCCCGAAGCGCTGGAAAGCTGGGCGGTGCCGCTGTTCGAGCGCCTGCTGCCGCGCCACATGCAGATCATCTATGCGATCAATGCCAAGATCCTGATCGACGCCCGTAAGGGCAAGAACTTCTCCGATGGGGAAATCCGCTCGATCTCGCTGATCGATGAAAGCGGCGACCGCCGTGTGCGCATGGGCAACCTCGCTTTCGTCGGCTCGCATTCGATCAACGGCGTCTCGGCCCTGCACACCGACCTGATGAAGGTCACGGTCTTCGCCGATCTGCACAAGCTCTATCCCGACCGCATCAACAACAAGACCAACGGCATCACGCCGCGCCGCTGGCTGCAGCAGTGCAATCCCGGCCTCACCGGCCTGATCCGCGAGGCGATCGGCGACGAATTCCTCGATGATGCCGAAAAGCTGCGTGCGCTCGACGTGCATTCCTCCGATCCGGCTTTCCAGCAGAAATTCGCAGCGATAAAGCGCGCCAACAAGGTGGCACTCTCCAACCTCGTCGCCAGCCGCATGGGCGTGAAGCTCGATCCCTCGGCGATGTTCGACATCCAGATCAAGCGCATCCACGAATACAAGCGCCAGCTGCTGAATATCATCGAGGCCGTCGCGCTCTATGACCAGATCCGCTCGCATCCGGAGCTCGACTGGGTGCCGCGCGTGAAACTCTTCGCCGGCAAGGCGGCGCCGAGTTACTACAATGCCAAGCTCATCATCAAGCTGATCAACGACGTCTCCCGCACCATCAACAACGACCCGTCGGTACGCGGTCTGCTGAAGATCGTCTTCGTCCCGAACTACAATGTCTCTCTCGCCGAAGTCATGGTTCCGGCCGCCGACCTCTCTGAGCAGATCTCGACCGCCGGCATGGAAGCATCCGGCACCGGCAACATGAAGTTCGGCCTCAATGGCGCGCTGACGATCGGCACGCTCGATGGTGCCAATGTCGAGATGCGCGACAATGTCGGCGAGGACAACATCGTCATCTTCGGCCTCAAGGCCGACGAGGTGTCGAAAGTCCGTAGCGATGGCCACAATCCGCGCGCCATCATCGAGGGATCGCGCGAACTCGCCCAGGCGCTTGCCGCCATCGGCTCCGGCGTCTTCTCGCCCGATGACCGCAACCGCTATACGTCGCTGATCGACGGCATCTATTCGCACGATTGGTTCATGGTCGCGGCCGATTTCGACGCCTACGCCCAGGCCCAGCGCGAGGTCGACCAGATCTGGACCAACCAGTCCGCCTGGTACACCAAGACGATCAACAATACGGCACGGATGGGCTGGTTCTCTTCCGACCGGACGATTAGGCAATATGCAGACGAAATCTGGAGAGCCGGATGAAAACGCCGAAAACCGTCCCTGAAGTAAAACTTTCCTGGGAAATTTCGGCAGATGAAATCACGGCAATCCTCGCCGGCTCGCATTCGAATCCCTTTGCCGTCCTAGGTGTGCACCAGGCCGGCGACGCTTTCGTCGCCCGGTGCTTCATCCCGGGCGCGGAGGAGGTGACCGCCATGACGCTCGACGGCGGCGCCATCGGCGAACTGAATCAGCTCCATGCCGACGGCGTCTTCGCCGGCCCGGTTTCCCTCACCAAACTCCAGCCGGTGCGTTACCGCGCCCGGCGCGGCGACGCCGAATGGGCCGTCACCGATCCCTACAGCTTCGGTCCGGTGCTCGGACCGATGGACGATTATTTCGCTCGCGAGGGCTCGCACCTGCGCCTGTTCGACAAGATGGGCGCCCACCTCATCAAGCATGACGGCGCCCAGGGCATCCATTTCGCCGTCTGGGCGCCGAACGCGCAGCGCGTCTCGGTCGTCGGTGATTTCAACAATTGGGACGGTCGCCGCCACGTGATGCGCTTCCGTGCAGACAGCGGCATCTGGGAAATCTTTGCCCCTGATGTAGCGATCGGCGTTGCCTACAAGTTCGAGATCCGCGGCCAGGACGGCGTATTGCTGCCGCTGAAGGCCGATCCCTTTGCACGGCGCAGCGAGCTGCGGCCGAAGACCGCCTCGATCACCGCCGCCGAGCTGGAGCAGGAGTGGGAAGACGAGGCCCATCTGAAGCACTGGCGCGAGACCGACAAGCGCCGCCAGCCGATCTCGATCTACGAGGTGCACGCCGCCTCTTGGCAGCGCCGGCAGGACGGCATGATGCTGTCCTGGGACGAGCTCGCCTCCAGCCTCATCCCCTATTGCGCTGATATGGGCTTCACCCATATCGAATTCCTGCCGATCACCGAGCACCCCTACGATCCCTCCTGGGGTTACCAGACGACCGGCCTCTACGCGCCGACCGCCCGTTTCGGCGAGCCGGAGGGTTTTGCCCGTTTCGTCAACGGCTGCCACAAGGTCGGAATCGGCGTCATCCTCGACTGGGTGCCGGCGCATTTTCCGACCGACGAACACGGCCTCGGCTGGTTCGACGGCACGGCACTCTATGAGCACGAAGACCCGCGCAAGGGCTTCCATCCGGACTGGAGCACGGCGATCTACAATTTCGGCCGCACCGAGGTCGTTTCCTATCTCGTCAACAACGCGCTCTACTGGGCCGAAAAGTTCCACCTCGACGGCCTGCGTGTCGATGCCGTCGCCTCGATGCTCTACCTCGATTATTCGCGCAAGCACGGCGAATGGATCCCGAACGAATATGGCGGCAACGAGAACCTCGAAGCGGTCCGTTTTCTGCAGGATCTCAACATCCGCATCTACGGCAAAAATTCCAACGTCATGACCATCGCCGAGGAATCGACCTCCTGGCCGAAGGTCTCGCAACCCGTCCATGAAGGCGGCCTCGGCTTCGGCTTCAAGTGGAACATGGGCTTCATGCACGACACGCTGAGCTACATGAGCCGCGATCCCATCTATCGCGGGCACCATCACAACGAGCTCACCTTCGGCCTGCTCTACGCCTATTCGGAAAATTTCGTCCTGCCGCTCTCGCATGACGAGGTTGTCCATGGAAAAGGCTCGCTGATCGCCAAGATGCCGGGCGACGACTGGCAGAAGTTCGCCAATCTGCGCGCCTACTACGCCTATATGTGGGGCTATCCCGGCAAGAAGCTGCTGTTCATGGGCCAGGAATTTGCCCAATGGAGCGAGTGGAGCGAAGAGAAGGCACTCGACTGGAACCTGCTTCAATATCGTATGCACGAGGGCATGCGGCGCCTGGTGCGCGACCTCAATTTCACCTATCGCAGCAAGCCGGCGCTGCATGAGCGTGACTGCGAGGGCGAAGGTTTCGAATGGCTGGTCGCCGACGACCACCAGAATTCCGTCTTTGCCTGGCTGCGCAAGGCGCCGGGCCAGAAGCCGGTCGCCGTGATCACCAATTTCACCCCTGTCTATCGCGAGAATTACTCGATCCGCCTGCCGTCCGCAGGGCGCTGGCGGGAAATCCTGAACACCGATGCCGACATCTACGGCGGCAGCGGCAAGGGCAATGGCGGGCGCGTGCAGGCCGTCGATGCCGGCGGCGACATCACCTGCTCGATCACCTTGCCGCCCCTGGCGACAATCATGCTTGAACCTGAAAATTAGTGACTGGTGGGAGGAGAAAATGGTAGAAAAGCGCGTTCAGCCACTTGCCCGCGATGCAATGGCTTATGTTCTGGCAGGCGGTAGGGGAAGCCGTCTCAAGGAACTCACAGACCGGCGTGCCAAGCCGGCCGTCTATTTCGGCGGCAAGGCCCGCATCATCGATTTCGCCCTGTCGAACGCCCTGAATTCCGGCATCCGCCGCATTGGCGTTGCGACGCAATACAAGGCGCACTCGCTGATCCGCCACATGCAGCGCGGCTGGAACTTCTTCCGCCCCGAGCGTAACGAGAGCTTCGATATTCTGCCCGCCAGCCAGCGCGTCTCCGAGACGCAATGGTATGAAGGCACGGCCGACGCCGTCTATCAGAACATCGACATCATCCAGGATTACGGCGTCGAATACATGGTCATTCTTGCCGGCGACCACGTCTACAAGATGGACTATGAATGGATGCTGCAGCAGCACGTCGATTCCGGCGCTGACGTTACCATCGGCTGCCTGGAAGTGCCGCGCATGGAAGCGGTCGGCTTCGGCGTCATGCATGTCAACGACAAGGACGAGATCATCGCCTTCGTCGAGAAACCGGCCGATCCGCCGCCCATTCCCGACAAGCCGGATTTCGCCCTCGCCTCGATGGGCATCTACGTCTTCCACACCAAGTTCCTGCTCGATGCGCTGCGCCGGGACGCCGCCGATCCGACCTCGAGCCGCGACTTCGGCAAGGACATCATCCCCTATATCGTCAAGAACGGTAAGGCTGTTGCCCACCGCTTCGCCAAGTCCTGCGTCCGTTCCGATTTCGAGCACGAGCCCTATTGGCGCGACGTCGGTACGATCGATGCCTATTGGCAGGCCAATATCGACCTGACGGCGATCGTTCCGGAGCTCGACATCTACGACAAGTCCTGGCCGATCTGGACCTATGCCGAGATCACTCCGCCGGCGAAATTCGTCCATGACGACGAGGATCGCCGCGGCTCGGCCACCTCCTCCGTCGTGTCAGGCGACTGCATCATCTCTGGCGCCATGCTCAACAACAGCCTGCTCTTCACCGGTGTCAGGGCCAATTCCTTCTCCAAGATGGAAGGGGCGGTCATTCTGCCGAACGTGAAGATCGGACGCCGCGCGCAGCTCAAGAATGTGGTGATCGACCATGGTGTTGTCATTCCGGAAGGCCTGGTCGTCGGCGAGGATCCCGAGCTCGATGCCAAGCGCTTCCGGCGGACGGAAAGCGGCATCTGCCTGATCACGCAACCGATGATCGACAAGCTGGATATCTGACTTATGAAAGTTCTTTCGGTTTCGTCCGAAGTCTTCCCTTTGATCAAGACAGGGGGTCTGGCCGATGTGTCCGGCGCCCTGCCGATTACTCTGAAAGCCTTCGGGGTCGAGACCAAGACCCTTCTGCCCGGCTATCCCGCCGTCATGAAGGTCATTCGCGACCCGGTCGTCAGGCTCGAATTCCCCGACCTGCTCGGTGAGCGGGCGACCGTGCTCGAGGTCCAGCACGAGGGGCTCGATCTGCTCATCCTCGATGCGCCGGCCTATTATGACAGGCCGGGCGGGCCCTATCTCGATCCGCTCGGCAAGGACTATCCCGACAACTGGCGCCGTTTCGCCGCCCTGTCGCTCGCCGCCTCCGAGATCGCCGCCGGCCTGCTGCCCGGCTGGCGGCCGGATCTCGTCCACACTCACGACTGGCAGGCGGCCCTGACGTCGGTCTATATGCGCTATTATCCGACGCCGGAACTGCCGAGCGTGCTGACCATCCACAACATCGCCTTCCAGGGCCAGTTCGGTTCCGAGATCTTTCCCGGCTTGCGCCTGCCTGCCCATGCCTTCGCCACCGAAAGCATCGAATATTACGGCACCGTCGGCTTCCTCAAGGGCGGCATGAAGACCGCCCATGCGATCACGACGGTCAGCCCCACCTATGCCGATGAGATCCTGACGTCGGAATTCGGCATGGGGCTCGAGGGCGTCATCGCCAGCCGCATCGACGATCTGCACGGCATCGTCAACGGCATCGACACCGATATCTGGAACCCGGCGACCGATCCTGTCGTCCACACCCATTATGGCCCGACGACGCTGAAGAACCGCGAGGAGAACCGTCGCTCGATCGCCGAATTCTTCCATCTCGACAATGACGACGCCCCGATCTTCTGCGTCATCAGCCGTCTCACCTGGCAGAAGGGCATGGATATCGTCGCCAACGTCGCCGATGAAATCGTCGCCATGGGCGGCAAGCTCGTCGTGCTCGGCTCCGGCGAAGCCGCCCTCGAAGGCGCGCTGCTCGCCTCCGCCAGCCGCCATCCCGGCCGCGTCGGCGTCTCGATCGGTTATAACGAGCCGATGTCGCACCTGATGCAGGCCGGCTGCGATGCGATCATCATCCCCTCGCGCTTCGAACCCTGCGGCCTGACCCAGCTTTACGGCCTGCGTTACGGCTGCGTGCCGATCGTCGCCCGCACCGGCGGTTTGAACGACACCGTGATCGACGCCAATCACGCCGCACTTGCAGCGAAAGTCGCAACCGGCATACAATTTGCCCCCGTGACCGAAACAGGCATGCTACAGGCAATCCGCCGTGCGATGCATTTTTATCAGGACCGAAAACTCTGGACCCAATTGCAAAAGCAGGGCATGAAATCGGATGTCTCCTGGGAGAAGAGCGCCGAACGCTACGCTGCCCTCTATTCAAGCCTCGTCTCGAAAGGCATGTGACCTAAAATGATCAAGTCCGTCCCCACCACGCCCTATCTGGACCAGAAACCCGGCACGTCGGGCCTGCGCAAGAAGGTTCCGGTCTTCCAGCAGCCGAACTATGCAGAGAACTTCATCCAGTCGATCTTCGATTCGCTGGAAGGCTATCAGGGCAAGTGCCTCGTCATCGGCGGCGACGGACGCTACTACAATCGCGAGGTCATTCAGAAGGCGGTCAAGATGGCCGCGGCCAATGGCTTCGGCAAGGTCATGGTCGGCAAGGGCGGTATCCTGTCGACGCCGGCCGCTTCCCACATCATCCGCAAATACAAGGCTTTTGGCGGCATCATCCTCTCCGCCAGCCACAATCCCGGCGGCCCGAGCGAAGACTTCGGCATCAAATACAACATCAACAATGGCGGCCCGGCGCCGGAAAAGATCACCGACGCGATCTATGCGCGCTCCAAGACGATCGACAGCTACAAGATCGCCGATTTCGCCGACGTCAATCTCGACCGCATCGGCAAGGACGAGCTTCCCGGCGGCACGATTCTCTCGGTCATCGACCCGGTCGAGGATTATGCCGCGCTGATGGAAGAGCTGTTCGATTTCGGCGCCATCCGCAATCTGATCAGCCTCGGCTTCCGCATTGCCTTCGATGGGATGAGCGCCGTCACCGGCCCCTATGCCAAGGAAATCTTCGAAAATCGTCTCGGCGCTCCCTCGGGTTCGGTGCGCAATTTCATGCCGCTGCCGGATTTCGGCGGCCATCACCCGGACCCGAACCCGGTGCACTGCAAGGAGCTCTTCGATGAGATGATGGGCGATGACGCGCCCGATTTCGGCGCCGCTTCCGACGGCGACGGCGACCGCAATCTCATTATCGGCCGCGGCATCTTTGTCACGCCTTCCGACAGCCTGGCGATCCTTGCCGCCAACGCCAATCTCGCCCCCGGCTATTCCGGCGGCCTTGCCGGCATCGCCCGTTCGATGCCGACATCGGGTGCTGCCGACCGCGTCGCCGAAAAGCGCGGCATCGGCATGTACGAGACGCCGACCGGCTGGAAGTTCTTCGGCAACCTGCTCGACGCCGGCATGGCGACGATCTGCGGTGAGGAAAGCTCCGGCACCGGCTCCAGTCACGTCCGCGAAAAGGATGGCCTCTGGGCCGTGCTGCTATGGCTGAACATTCTTGCCGTGCGCGGCGAGAGCGTCGCCGATATCGTCACCCAGCACTGGCAGACCTACGGCCGCAATTATTATTCGCGCCATGATTACGAAGGCCTCGACACCGATGCGGCGAACGGCCTGGTGGATAATCTCCGCAGCCAGCTTCCCACCCTGCCCGGCAAGAGCTTCGGCAGCCTGAAGGTGGAGAAGGCGGACGACTTCGCCTACCACGATCCGATCGACAAATCGGTGAGTGACCACCAAGGTGTCCGTGTGCTCTTCGAGGGCGGTTCGCGCGTCGTCTTTCGCCTGTCCGGCACCGGCACGTCTGGCGCAACCTTGCGTGTCTATATCGAGCGCTACGAGCCGGATTCGACTCGCCACAACATCGAAACGCAGGAAGCGCTCGCCGATCTGATCGCCGCCGCCGAAAGCATAGCCAGCATTCGTGAACGCACGGGACGCGATGCGCCAACCGTGATCACCTGATCCGGGGGGAAACATGCGGGGAAGCAGTTCGGCGCAGGCCGGCGCGATCGTCTTCGAGACCGGCGTCGAATTTGCCGTGTGGTCGCATCATGCCGCACAAATCGAACTCTGCCTCTTCGAGGATGACGGCCACAGGGAATTCGCGCGCCTGCCGATGGCGCGCGACAGCAACTACTTCCATCGTCTCTTTGTCGACGGACTGAAGGAGGGCGCGCGCTACGGCTATCGCGCCGACGGTATCTATGCGCCCGATAACGGCCTCTGGTACGATCCTTCCAAACTGCTGATCGATCCCTACGCCAAGGAGATCGACAGGCCGTTCCGCTACGATCCCCGCCTCGGCATCTATGGCGAGGACAGCCAGGTTCTGATGCCGAAGGCGATTGTCACCACGGATACCCGAGCCGCGATCGGCAAGCCGCTGTTCAAGCCGGGCGGCTTTATCTATGAGGTGGCGGTGCGGCCCTTCACCGTTCTTCATCCCGACGTACCGGAGGCTCAACGCGGCACGGTCGCAGCGCTTGCCCATCCCTCCGTCGTCGCGCATCTGAAACGGATCGGTGTCGACGCCGTCGAACTGATGCCGATCACCGCCTGGATCGACGAACGCCATCTGCCACCGCTCGGCCTCACCAACGGCTGGGGCTACAATCCCGTCGCCTTCATGGCGCTCGATCCGCGGCTCGTCCCCGGCGGCATGACGGAGCTGCGCGAGACGGTCGCGGCCCTCCATGCCGAAGGCATTGCCGTCATCCTCGACCTCGTCTTCAATCATACCGGCGAGAGCGACCGTTACGGCGCGACGCTGTCGCTGCGCGGCCTCGACAACGTGCATTATTATCGCCACGCTCAGAATTGCCCGGGCGAACTCGTCAACGACACAGGCACCGGCAACACGCTCGCCTGCGATCATCCTGAAGTCCGCCGCCTCGTCATCGACAGCCTGCGCCATTTCGTGCTCAACGCCGGCGTCGACGGTTTTCGCTTCGATCTCGCCCCGGTGCTCGGCCGCACCGCGACGGGTTTTGAACGCGACGGAACACTGGCCGCGATCCTCTCCGACGATGTGCTTGCCGACCGGATCATGATCGCCGAACCCTGGGATATTGGCCCCGGCGGTTACCAGCTCGGCAATTTCCCGCCGCCCTTCCTTGAATGGAACGACCGGGTTCGCGACGACCTGCGCTGCTACTGGCGCGGCGACGATTGGAAGACCGGCGCGCTGGCAACCGCACTCGCCGGCTCCTCCGACATCTTCTCGCGCAACGACGGCCGGGAAACGCGCAGCGTCAATTTCCTCGCCGCCCATGACGGCTTCACGCTGATCGATCTCGTCTCCTATACCGGAAAGCACAACGACGCCAACGGCGAACACAATCGCGACGGCCATAACGAGAACCATTCCTGGAACAATGGTGTCGAAGGCGAAACCGTCTATCCGACGATCCGCAAGCGCCGCCGGGACGATGTGATGGCGCTGATCTCAACGCTTTTTGCCACCCGCGGCAGCATCATGCTGACGGCGGGCGACGAGGGCGGCCGCAGCCAGCACGGCAACAACAACGCCTATTGCCAGGATAACGAGATCACCTGGCTGGACTGGAAAGCGTTGGACGGGGATCTCATCGCCCACACCGCCTTCGTTGCGGGGCTGCGGCGCCGCTTCACCGTCTTCTCCGAAAGGGACTTCCTGTCAGGAAACGGCGATGTCGAATGGATTTCGCTCTCCGGCGAGCCGATGACCGTTGCCGAATGGGAGACGCCGTCGCTCTCCACCCTCGGCATGCTGCTATCGACCGGTGACCGTTCCGCTCGCGGCAGGCAGACCCGGCTCGGTGTGCTTTTCAACCGCTCGGGAAGCCGCCAATTTTTCACGCTGCCTTCTGAGGGCGAACCGGGCTGGCGCCAGTTGACCCCGGATGGAGCGAAGAAACCCGGTGGCCGCGCAACCGTTGGGCCGCGCTCGATTGCCTTTTTCGTAGAAAATTGATCGCCTCCCCTCGCTTGCGCAAATCCTTGTCGCAATCGTCACAAATGCACGATAAGGCTTTGCCGCAGCGGCTTATTTCACGAGGAATTCATGGTCACGGAAATTTCTCTCTCCGACGTGCGGGGATTGATCGGCATGGAGACGGGCCTTTCGGATTGGGTCACCGTCGACCAGACGATGATCGACGCCTTCGCGTCGGCGACCGACGACCATCAGTTCATCCACGTCGATCCTGAGCGCGCGGCGGCCGAGAGCCCGTTCGGCGGTACCATCGCCCACGGCTTCCTGACCCTGTCTCTGCTGTCGACGATGAACTACAACTGCCTGCCGAAAGTGCGCGAACAGACCCTCGGCATCAATTACGGCTTCGATCGCGTCCGCTTCATGACGCCGGTGAAAAGCGGCGCCCGTGTCCGCGGCCGCTTCCTGCTTTCCGAAGCCCGCTTCCGCGGCGCCGGCATGCTGATGACCACCTATGACGTCACGATCGAGATCGAAAACGAGAAGAAGCCGGCGCTGACGGCAAAATGGATCACCATCATCCAATTCGACCCGAAGGACCGTCCCGAGGACGTCTGAACAAGACTGCTTTTGTTACTCGGCTGAATTGAACACGGCTTCGAGAGCGTGTCCGTCGAGATCCATGACGAACGCAGCATAATAGTGTTCACCGTAATGGGGCCGCAGGCCGGGGCGGCCATTGTCACTGCCGCCATGCGCGATTGCCGCCGCATGAAACCGATCGACCGCCTGCCGATTCGGCGCAGCAAATGCGAGATGAAAGCCGGGACCGGCCGCACGCTGGCCATCCGGGCGATGCTTGATCGCCAGTTTATCTCCGCCGCCGGGAAGGCCGTAGCCGACGGCCTGCCCCGTTTGTCCCGGCCTGATATCGTCCCAGACCCTGACATAACCGAGCGCGGCGAGGGCGGCATCGTAAAATGCCGCAGACCACTCGATGTCGGAAACGCCGAGGGAGGCATGGTGCAGCATTCGCTTACTCCTTGAATGAGCACACGCCCGCGATGGCTGAGACTCAGTGCCCCGCGTCTTCAGCCGCCTCGTTCAGCAGCCCGAAGACATAATCCGAAAACGACCGCCAGCACTCCACTCGGAACGTGTCTTCTTCCGTACGGAAAAGCACGATTTCCGCTTTGCCGAACACCGTGCGCGATGCAGCCCCGACCGGAAAGGAAGAAAGCGACAGATCCTGCGGGCAACCGGCCGAAAGCGTCGCCTCCGAACCCGGTCCCGAGACGATGATCGCGACATTGCGGTGGGAAACGTCGGTCGCCGAATGCAGCGTGCCGGCACCGGAAAGTGTTGCCATCAGATCGGCGCCGGCCTCGTCGATCACCAACCACTCGTCCGGCCCAATCCAGAGCGCCGATCGGGCGCCGGCCCGGCCGGATGTCTTCGGGGCATCCGGCAGCGCCAGGCCGAGAGCAGAGGAAAGTGCTGCAAGCGATTCCGCCGGCGCGCGCAGCGCCACCCGGCTGGCAGTGGGAGCGGTCGTCAGCCGCACCGCTGCGGAGCCGCCGAAACGTCCGGCAAGCGCCGGTTTGCGAATTGCGACATCAGCCATGGATGCGGCCCCCTTCCTTGTCAAAGAATACCAGATCCGTCACTTCGACGGCGATCGTCCGGTCCGGCATCGGCACATAGAGCGTCTCGCCCATCCGCGCCCGGCCGCCGGCGACGAGCGCAAACGCGATCGACCGGCCGCAATTTTCCGACCAATAGGCCGATGTGACGTGGCCGAGCATGGTCATCGGCTTCGGCTCGTTCGGGCTCGCGACGATCTGCGCGCCTTCTTCGAGCACCAGCTTCGGATCTTTGGTGACGAGGCCGACGAGCTGCTTGCGTCCGTCCCTGACGAGGTCCGGCCGCTTCAGCCCGCGAATGCCGACGAAATCCGTCTTTTTCTTCGAAACCGCCCAGGAAAGTCCGGCGTCATCGGGGGTCACGGTCCCATCGGTATCCTGCCCGACGATGATGTAACCCTTCTCGGCGCGAAGAACGTGCATCGTCTCCGTACCGTAGACGCAGGCACCGAGCGGTTCGGCATTGGCCCAGACCGCTTCGAGCACCGACTGGCCGTAATCGGCCGGCACATTGATTTCGAAGCCGGTTTCGCCGGTGAAGGAGACGCGGAAGAGCCGTGCCGGCACCCCGCAGACCGTGCACTCGGCAACGCTCATATGCGGGAAGGCTTCGTTCGAAAGATCGAGTCCTTCGACCAGCGGCGCGACGATCTCGCGCGCCTTCGGTCCCTGCACGGCGATAACAGCCCATTGTTCGGTTACCGAGGTCAGCCAAACCTTCAGATGCGGGAATTCCGTCTGCAGGTAATCTTCCATGTGATGGAGAACACGCGGCGCGCCGCCGGTCGTCGTCGTCACATGAAAACGGTCGTCCGCCAGGCGTCCGACAACGCCGTCGTCATAAACGAAGCCGTCCTCGCGGGTCATGATACCGTAGCGGGCCTTGCCGGGCTTCAGCGTATCCCAGGCATTGGTGTAGATGAGGTTTAGGAATTCCGCCGCATCCGGTCCCACCACCTCGATCTTGCCGAGCGTCGAGGCGTCGAAGATACCGGCCGCCTCGCGTGCCGTCCGGCATTCGCGAGCGACCGCCTGGTGCATGCTCTCGCCGGCCTGTGGATAGAACCAGGCGCGCTTCCAGTTGCCGACATCCTCGAAGACCGCGCCATGAGCTTCTTCCCAGGCGTGCAGCGGCGTCTTGCGTGTCGGATCGAACAGCTCTCCGCGCGAATGGCCGACCAGCGTACCATAGGTGACCGGCGTATAGGGCGCACGGAAAGTGGTGAGCCCGACCTGCGGGATTTCCTTGCCGAGCATTTCGGCGGCGATCGCCAGGCCATGCATGTTGGAGAGCTTGCCTTGGTCCGAGGCCATACCGTTGGTCGTGAAGCGCTTGATATGCTCGATCGAATGCATGCCCTCGCGCACGGCAAGGCGGATATCCTTGGCGCAGACGTCGTGCTGGAAGTCGATGAAGGCCTTGGCATTGGTCTTCGGCCCGGCGCCTTCGGCAGCGCCGATCATGCCGCCCGTCCAGTCATAAGCCTGCTCGGCCGAAATTGCGATCTTCTCGCCGCTGCTTCTGCCGGTGGCCTGCGCCATCAGCTCGCCGGCGGCAAGCGATTCCTCGATCGTCCGCTGCAGATCGTCGGTGCCGTTGCAGGCGCCGACCGAGAGGCAGTCCTGCGCATAGGAGCCGGGCAGGAAACGCTGGCTTTCTGCATCGAAGGCCACTTTGCCGCGCGACTGCGAGAACAGATGGACGGACGGCGTCCAGCCGGCCGAAACCAGCAGCGCATCGACCGCGATCTTGCGCGGCGAACTGCCGCCGTTGCGAGCCACCGTCATCGACGAGATGCGCAGCCGCCCCGACGTGTTGACGACCGATTGGCCGGCCAGAACATCGATGCCGAGCGCACGCGCCTCCGCCAGCACTGCCGCTCCCGGCGCCTGCCTGCTATCGACGATGGCGGCAATCGAAACACCCGATCGTTTCAGATCGAAGGCCGCCTCGTAGGCCGAATCATGCGCCGTGTAGATGCCGACCTTGGTCCCGACGGCGACGCCGTAATGATTGAGATACATCCGCCCCGCCGAGGCGAGCATGATGCCCGGCCGGTCGTTGTTCGGAAATACCATGTGCCGCTCGATCGCACCGGTGGCAAGGATCACGCGCTTCGCCCGGACCTGCCAAAGCCGCTCGCGCGGCAGATCGCGGGTAGGTTTGGCGATATGATCGGTGACGCGCTCGGCAAGACCGACGAAATTGTGGTTGTAGTAGCCGAAAGCTGTCGTGCGGACCAGCACCTCGACATTGTCCATCGCCTTCAGCCGCGCCACGGTCTTCTGCGCCCAGCTATTGCCGTCCTCGCCGTCGATCCTGATGCTGGCGCCGTAACGCAATGCGCCGCCCGCTTCCGCCTGCTCGTCGCAAAGGATCACCCGGGCACCGGTCTCGGCCGCAGCCAGCGCCGCCGAAAGCCCGGCCACGCCGGCGCCGACCACCAGCACGTCGCAATGCGCATAGCGGCTGGCATAGTGGTCCGGATCCTCCTCCGTCGGCGCGACGCCGAGGCCGGCGGCGCGGCGGATGAATGGTTCATAGACGTGTTTCCAGGCGGCGCGCGGCCACATGAAGGTCTTGTAGTAGAAACCGGCCGCGAAGAACGGCGACATCAGGTTGTTGACCGCGCCGATGTCGAAGGCAAGCGAGGGCCAGCGGTTCTGCGAGCTGACGATCATGCCGTCGAAGACTTCCTGCACGGTGGCGCGCACGTTCGGCTGTTTGCGCGCCGTATCGCGGGAAACGTCGATAAGCGCATTCGGCTCCTCGGCGCCTGCCGACAGAATGCCCCGGGCCCGGTGATATTTGAACGAACGACCGACAAGATGCACGCCATTGGCGATCAGCGCCGAGGCGACGGTATCGCCTTCGAGCGCTGTATAGCTCTTGCCGTCGAAGCTGAAGCGCGCGGTTCTGGCCGGTGTCAGGCGCCCCTTGCCGGCGATACGGTTCACGCCGCTCATTGCGCCTCTCCTTCCACGGCTTCATATGTTTCGACAGGCCCATGCTGCTGGGCCGCCGTGCCGATCTCAGGCTTCGGCTCACCCGCCTTGTAGGTCACGATGAACTTGTCGGTCACCGTATCGCGCGCCGCATTGAAGAAGCGCCCGCAGCCGTGGATGTGCCGCCAGCGTTCGAAGATCAGCCCCTTCGGATTGTCGCGCAGAAAGAAATAGGCCTCGAATTCCTCGTCCGAGATCGAGGCGATGTCGGCGGGCCGCGCGATATGCGCGTCACCCGCGCCACGGAATTCGAGCTCGGAGCGCTCTTCCTGACAGTAGGGGCAATAGATCAGCAGCATGTGTTACCCGTCTTAGAGTTCCGATCCGGAAACATTGGTTCCAGGAGGTTGATTGCAGAGACGCTTTCCCATCGTCACATAGGGGATGAGGCGCTTGAGAAGCTGTTCGAAATTGTCATAGGGCTCCAGCACACCGGTCATGCCGATGTTCGCAAAGGCCATCTTGGCGATATCGTTGTCGATCACGAAGGCACGTCCCGGCGTTTCGCCGACATCAGGCACGAAATAGACGGCTGGCTGGCGCAGGACCATCGCGCAAAGCAGCGTGCCGCTCTCGGCAACGAAGGGCCATTCGCTTTCGCCGGCAGCCCTGTGGATCTCCTGCAGGCGGAAATCCCCGACGCCGGGAAAGACGTCACCGGCCGGCATTGCCGCGCCGCTGATCCCGATCGTCAGGAAAGCCGCCGTCCACATCAGTGCGCCACCGCCGCCGCCGCCGCTTCGTCGATGAGCCGGCCGCTGCGGAAGCGCTCCAACGTCAGCCCGGCGTTGAATTTGTGCGGCTCGTCGCGAGCAATCAGATGCGCGAAGAGATTGGCCGAGCCCGGCGTCGCCTTGAAGCCGCCGGTACCCCAGCCACAATTGACGTAAAGCCCGGGAACCGGCGTCTTCGACTGGATCGCCGAACGATCCGGCGTATTGTCGACGATGCCGCCCCATTGCCGCATCATCTTGACGCGCCGGAACATCGGGAAGAGCTCGCAGATGGCGTCGAGCGTGTGCGTGATGATCTGCAGCCCGCCGGTCTGGGAATAGGAATTATACTGGTCGGTGCCGGCGCCGATGACGAGCTCTCCCTTGTCGGACTGGGAGATATAGGCATGCACCGTGTTCGACATGACGACACAGGGAAAGATCGGCTTCAGCGGCTCGGAGACCAGCGCCTGTAGAGGGCTCGATTGCAGCGGCACGCGCACACCAGCCATCTGCATGATGGTTGTCGTATGGCCGGCCGCAGAGACGGCGATCTTTTTGGCGCCGATGAAGCCGCGCGAGGTCTCGACCCCGGTTACCCGTCCGTCCGGACCGCGCCGGATGCCGGTCACTTCACAATTCTGGATGATGTGAACCCCGCGGTCTGAGGCCGCCCGCGCATAACCCCAGGCAACCGCGTCGTGCCTGGCCGTGCCGCCGCGCCGCTGCAGTGCCGCCCCGTTGATCGGGTAGCGCGCGCTGGCCGAGATATCGAGCGGCGGACAATAGGCCTTCGCCTGCTCCGGCGTCAGCCATTCATTATCGATGCCGTAGAGCCGGTTGGCATGGATATGCCGTTTGAAGGACTGCTGGTCGTGAATATTGTGCGAGAGCATCATCACGCCGCGCGGCGAATACATCACATTGTAGTTGAGCTCCTGGGAAAGCCCCTCCCAGAGCTTCATCGAATGCTCGTAGATGTGCATGCTCTCTTCGTAGAGATAGTTCGAGCGGATGATGGTGGTGTTGCGCCCGGTATTGCCGCCACCGAGCCAGCCCTTCTCGATCACCGCCACATTGGTAATGCCATGCTCCTTGGCGAGATAGTAGGCAGCACCCAGCCCGTGGCCGCCGCCGCCGATGATGACGACGTCGTATTCGGCGCGCGGCTCAGGCGAATTCCATTGCTTCTCCCAGCCCCTGTGGCCGCGAAGGGCCTCCCGTGCCACGGCAAAAACCGAATATTTCCGCATCCGCCTTCTTCTCCTTCGGGAAAGGGCTTGTTCTCCGCGCTCATACAAATCGCAAATCCAAATGCGGCACAACGGTTCTTTTGCGACGCGCGAGAGCTTTGGTTTCGACACGCTGAAGAGAATGCCGCTTCAGGCGAATGAGGCAAGCGGCAGCGTTTCTGCTTGTCCGTCGACCGGCCGCCTAACCCAAGAGGGTTAGAAGACAAGCAATTACTAAAATGTTAACAATCACATGTTGTGGGGTATGTGTATCATGTGGGGTTGGCGCTCAGTATCAGTCGCGACGCTTTGCATCGCGTTAAACGGCGCATGGCCGGCGCTCGCCGCCGAGCCGGTCGGCCAGGCCGTCGTCGTCAAGACGCAGGTGACGGGACAGAGTGGGCCGATCGAGGTCGACACCCGCGTTCATCGCAACGAACGCATCAAGACGTCGCAATCGGGGCTTGGCCAATTCGTGTTTCGTGACGGCACGAAGCTCGCGGTCGGCTGGGGTTCGTCGGTCGTGATCGACAAATATGTCTTCGATGATTCCCAATCGGTCAAGAAACTGACGATTAGGGCGGCAAAGGGCACATTCCGCTGGGTCAGCGGCAATTCCAACTCCTCGGCCTACCAGATCCTGACTCCCGCCGGCACGATCGGCGTACGTGGCACCGCTTTCGATTTCTACGTCGGCCCGGATGGCACGACCGCCATCGTGTTGCTGAATGGTGCTGCCCGTTTCTGCGGCCCCGGCGGCTGCCGGCAGTTGCAGCAACGCTGCGATTGCGTGGTGGCCAAGCCGAATGGCGATATGTCCGCGGCACGCCGGGTCGACCCCAGCATCCTCGCGACGCTCGGAAATCAGCGCGCCCTACCCTTCCTCTCCGGCAATCAGCGACTTGCGGGCGGCATCGGCATGCTCGGCGGCTGCAATATGGCCTCCGTTGCGCCGGAAAGAAAAGACAGAACGCGGCCTCCACCGGCAGTTGCGCCTGCTCCGCAAAGGCAGGATCCGCCACAGAGACAGGCCGAGCCGCAAAAGGAGCGACCGAACAAGCCCGACAAGCCGCATCATGACAAGCCTCATCATGACAGGCCGCACCACGATAAGCCCCATCATGACAAACCGGACAGGCCCGACAAGCATGATGGCCATGGCCGGCATGACGATGACGGCAAGCCCGGAAATCACGGTTTGGATCATCGGGGGCACGAGCGCCACCATGATAGAGATCGCGATCACGACAACGATCGGAACCACGACAGGGGTCATAATTTCAATCGCGGTCGCTGAGGCCTGTCAGTCTGCGGCGCTTTTTTCGACCTCCTCCGGCACCTCGCGGAAATGATCGGCCCTGCGGTATACGCGCTCGTAGAATTCAGCCAGACCGCCGATCACCTGCACAGCCCTGAGCTTTGCCGTACCGATAAGCTTCCGGCTATTCCTTGAGTGTGATTGCAGGGCCTGCATCAACTGGTTATGGACGACCTTGAGCGAGGCAAATTCCTGAGATGCCGCGACCCGCTCATCGCCGACAACGGCGAGGATCTGTGTGCGGTTGCTCTTCCCCTTTAGCGGGAGCGCGCCGGCCTCGATCAGCGCCATTTCCGGCACTGACCGTGCCGTGCTGTCGGAGATGAGGATATCGAAGCCGACCTCCTTGCAGGAGGACTCGATCCGAGCCGCAACGTTGACGGCATCTCCGACAGCCGAATAGTTGAAGCGGGTCTTGGCGCCCATATTGCCAACGCAGGCAAGGCCAGTATGTATGCCGATACCGATGCTGACCTCCTGATCAGGCCCGAAGCCAAAGGCGTCGCCGGCGTTCAATTCAGCGAGTGTCTCGCGCATGGCAAGCGCTGCGCGAACAGCCTTGGCTTCATGATCCGCTACATCGACGGGCGCATTCCAGAATGCCATGATCGAGTCGCCGATGAACTTGTCGAGCGTGCCCTCATTCGCCACGACATGACGGCTCAACGCATCGAGCAGCGTGTTGAGGAAAGCGACGACATCCGTCGGCGCCAGCCGCTCGCTCATTTCGGTAAAATTCCTGACGTCGACGAACATCATCGTCAACTCGCGATCGTCTCCGCCGAGACGCAACGCATCGCGATTGTGCTCGATACGGTGGAGCAGCGACGGGGAAAGATAATGTCCGAAGGCGCGCCGCACCTCGCGTCGCTCTCGATCGATCACCAGGATCTTGAACGAGGTCGCGGCAAAATGGATGATCGATCCGCTGATGATCGGCGCCAGCGGATCGAAGAGAAGTCCTGCATAAAGAAAGGCGAGCCACGACGCGACAAGCGCCATAGCGGTAATTAGCAAACCGCAGACGAGCGCGACGGCGGGGCTGACGAAAGTCGTCACCACAACGAGCAGGCATCCAAGCACTGCGATGACGAGGATTTCAAGGCCATCCGCCCAGTCGGGCCGAGATAGGAATTGGCCGGAGAGGATCTGCTCCACCGCTTGCGCATGCAGCGAGACACCCGGAACGTTCTCGCCCAGTGCGGTAACGCGGATGTCCTGCAAGCCGGCCGCCGATGTGCCGACGAAGACGATGCTTCCGGCGATGGCGGCTTCGACTTCTGCGGAGGCGCCACCTGACGAAAGCACCTGACGGACGGAGATATACCGCTCGGCCCGGTCGGGAGTGACATAGAGCCAGAGCTCGCCCGCCGCCGTCAGCGGCACGACGAAATCGCCGATCTTAGCCGATGTCATGATACCCGCGTGGTCGGGCGCGCCCGATACCACGTAGGTCGATGCTTCCTGCGCGACGCGCAGCGCCTCGACCGCGAGATTCGGATAGAGCTGTTCCCCATCGGTCAGGAACAGCGGGACCGCTCGCACCACCGGCGAAGGGTTTCCCGGGTTGAGGCTGATGTGGCCGAGGCCCGCCGCGTTGGCCTCCAGTTGCGGTCTGAGCGGCGTCGAAGCGCCGAGACGGGGCGGGGCCGAGATGGGGCTTTCGCCCGTGAATGCGAAGCCCGCTTTTACGGGCGGCCGGTAATTGCCTGCGTTGGAAAGACCGAAGCCCAGCACAACGGGCTTGTCGGCAATCGAACGGGCGAATATTTCGTCATTGTCGGGTAGCTTTTCGGCAAGCGAGGGATCGACCCCGACCACCTCACGGACGACATTGCGCGGCGACAACCGATCCGGCTCGGAGAAGAGAACATCGAAGGCGATGGCCGCGGCACCCATTTCCGAGAGCCGGTCCACCAACAGGGCCAGCCGATCCCGCGGCCACGGCCATTGGCCGAATTCGCTGAGCGAAGTCTCGTCGATGTCGATGACACGAACCGGCATCGGCTCGAAGATCCTGGGAACGAGCCGCTGATACTCATCGAACGTCACGCCGCGGATCAGCTTAAACATCCCGGGATCGCCGGCGCGCAGCATCGTCAGCAGAATCACGATGATCAGACCGATAACGACACCGATTTGCTGCTCGCGCGTCATGATCTCACCGGCTGTCCCTCCCACGGCCGCTCGAGCGGCCCCGCACTGCCGGCTGACAGGCTACGCCGCTTTCAGCCCGAACGCCATTCGCACCTGCGCTCCAGGCGCTTCTTTTCGGTTTCCCGCCTTTTCTTTCCGTCCACCGGCGCAACAGGATCTTCAAATTCAGCGACGCCGCCAGTTCGGCTAAGTTTTTGCTTGGACGACAAGGGGTCCGATCTTGCCGGGCGAGGAACGAAATGTTCTTGTAACGATCGAAGGGTGAATGCGTTTTAGATGAGATAATGAGAGGCTCCCGTGATTTCGGAAACCGCCGCGCGCCGCAGCGGCTATTGGCTGATTGTCGTCGTTCTGGCAATGCTCGCCGGGCTGCCGCTTGCCGTCTGGCTCGACATCAGCGATCTCTCCGGAAACACGCTCAGGCGCCAGGCGCGCGACATGAGCTCGCTGATATCAAGCATCCGCTCGTATTATTCCGCCAATGTCGTGGGGCGCGTCCTGGCCGCGCACGCCAGCGGCGCAACTGCAGGCACGGTTGTCTCCCACAATTACGCCAATATATCAGGCGCCATTCCGCTGCCGGCCACGCTTTCCCTGGAGCTCGGCGACGTCATCAAGGAGCAGCAGGCCAATATCACCTACCGTTTCGTCTCCGACCTGCCGTTCAAGAGCCGCGCATCCCACGACCTCGACGATTTCGAGAGACGAGCGTTGGCCGAGCTGCGCGCCAATCCGCAGCAGACGCTGAACGACCTCACCCGCGTCGGACTGACTGATACCGTGCGGTTCATTACGCCCGTGCTCATGGGGCAAGCCTGTGTTGCATGCCATAACAGCCATCCGGAAAGCCCGAAGACCGACTGGAAGGTCGGCGATGTACGCGGCATTCAGGAAGTGGTCATCAAGCAACCCTATGTAAGCAACGTCTTCGCGTTCAAATATCTGCTCTGCTATTTTCTTTTTGTCGCCATCATCGGCCTCAGCTTCATTCTGCTGCAGCGGCAGCAGGCGCGCGCGATCCATAGCGCCAACCGGGATCTTGAAGCAGCGAACGAATTCCTGGCGAGCGTTTCCCTGAAGATTTCGCGCTATCTCTCGCCGCAGATCTACAAGAGCATCTTCAGCGGACAGAAAGACGTCGTGGTCCACACCGAGCGCAAGCGCCTGACGATCTTCTTCTCCGACATCAAGGACTTCACCGCGACCACCGAGCGCCTGCAGCCGGAAGCCCTGACGGAGATGCTCAACGAATATCTGACCGAGATGTCGAACATTGCCCTGGAGCACGGCGGCACGGTCGACAAGTTCATTGGCGATGCGATGCTGGTCTTCTTCGGCGATCCCGACACCAAGGGGCCGGAGGAGGACGCGAAAGCATGTCTGCGCATGGCCGTCGACATGCAGCGCCGTCTCGGCGAGCTCAAGGACAGATGGCGCAGAAACGGCACCGAAGAGCCTTTCGTCGTCCGCATGGGAATTAACAGCGGTTATTGTAACGTCGGCAATTTCGGCAGCAGCGACCGCATGGACTATACGATCATCGGGGCCGAGGCCAATCTGGCAGCCCGGCTGCAATCGATCGCTGAGGGAGGAGAGATCGTCATCAGCTACGAAACCTATGCGCTGGTGAACGAAATCGTCGACGCTCATCCCTTGCAGCCAATCACGATGAAGGGCATACAGCGCGAGATCGTGCCCTATGGGGTGGATGGGCTGACGCTCGGCGCGGACCACAAGAGCCGCGTTCTGAGCGAGCACCTCTCCGGTCTCGACCTGCATCTGGACATAAGCCGGCTGGAGCCTGCCGATCGCCTGAGGGTCAGGACGGCTCTCAAGGAGGCAATCGCCGCGCTGGATGAGGCCCAGCCGGAGGCGGCCGGATCATGACCGGATCAGGCGAAGCGTGATTTTTCCGCCCGCCTTCCGTATCCATCTGGACTTCCCGTACCCAATCTGCTATCCCGCATCACCAATCGCAAGGCTGCGGCCGCGCGAACGTTATTGTTTTGCCTCTGGCCGCTGCGCCGCCTCCGGCATCAACCAACCAAAGGAACGTGATTCTCGTGCAGGTACTTGTCCGCGATAACAATGTTGATCAGGCTCTCCGCGCTCTCAAGAAGAAGATGCAGCGCGAAGGCATTTTCCGCGAAATGAAGATGCGCGACTACTACGAGAAGCCGTCGCAGAAGCGTGCTCGCGAAAAGGCCGAGGCTGTTCGTCGTGTTCGCAAGCTGGCCCGTAAGCGCGCCCAGCGCGAAGGTTTGGTCGCAGCACGCTGAGCGTTGCCGTCGTTTTTTCGACGTTTTCAGATGCATTGTGGCGGGGGCGATGGGTTCGCCGCCGCCTTTTTTAGTTTGCCGCTGAAGATCGCATATCCGCGCACCGGATATGCCGCATGGGGAAAGCGAGCCCGAATGGCTGTCAACACCTTTAATCCGTCCCGCACTTTGCGCTTGCAGAAAACGGCATTCCTACCCGCTTTGGCGCTGGCGGCAATGTTCGGCCTCGCCGGCTGCGAGACGACCAACACCACGGATGCCGTGATCCGCATCGACAAGGCGCAGGGTTCGGAAGAGAATATCGCGTCGCTGACGGCGGTTATCAACGCCAACCCGAGGGATCCCGAAGGTTACAACGTCCGTGGTTCCGCCTATGGCCGCGCCGGCCAGTTCCGCCCGGCGCTGAACGATTTCAACACGGCATTGCAGATCAATCCACGGTTTTTCCAGGCTTACGCCAACCGCGCTCTCGTCTATCGCAACATGGGCCAGCAGGCTCAGGCGATTGCCGATTACAATGCCGCCCTGCAGATCAATCCAAGCTACGACGTCGCCTATATCGGCCGCGGCAATGTCTATCGCATGGCCGGCCAGGACGATCAGGCTTTCAACGATTTCGACAGAGCGATCCAGCTCGGCACCACCGATGGCCGCGCCTATCACAATCGTGGCCTGATCTACCAGAAGCGCAATCAGCAGGATAAGGCGATCGACGATTTCTCGAAAGCGATCTCGCTCGCGCCGAATTCGGCCGAGCCCTATAATGGCCGCGGCATTTCCTATATCGCGCTGAACGACGACGACAACGCCTTTGCCGATTTCAACCATGCGATCGAGCTTAACGGCAACATCGCCGAATCCTGGGCTAACCAAGCGCTCGTCTATGAACGCCGCGGCGACAAGGCGAAGGCCGCCCGCTCCTATCGTCACGCAATCGGACTCGACCCCAAATACCAGCCAGCCCGCGATGGCCTTGCCCGCGTCGGCGTTGCCCCAGCCGGCTAAGGACTTGAGTTGGGCGGCCCGGAACATCGGGCAGCCGAACGGACTTTCGCCGGTCGCACCGCATTGAAAAGAGAAAGCGGAAAAGCGCCTGTCATCGTCGGCGGCGTGTCATAGTATGTTGCAACCTGCTCTTGCTCCCCCTAACATGGACCGGCTTCGATAGCCTGCTATCGGGCGTTCGAACATGGGTTGAGGGCGGTTTGCGAGAGATGCGGATCTTTGCTTTCCTGGCCGCAAGCGAAAACCGTTGCGGGCCATGCGCATTACAGCGCCGCGCGTCTTTTCAGGCGCATGCCATCTGGCGCAACAGATGAAGATCGTCACCCTGTTCTTTCCCAAGGCTTCGATCGGCACCTACCTCGTCGCCATGGCCGTGGCAATCGCACTGCCGATCTTCGCGTTCGTAGCGCTGCTTCTGCTGCAGCTGGAGGATAACCAGCGTTCGGCGCTGAAGCGCGAGACCGCCCAGGATGCGCTTGCCCTTTCACGCATCATTGACCGCCAGCTTCAGGACATGGCGACGACCCTGCGGCTGCTTTCGAGTTCGCCGGAGCTTGAAAACGGTAATTTCGCCTCCTTCCATGAGCGCACGGAAACGGCCCTCAGAGACAACACGCTTTTCGTCATCGCCGTCGACCGCACCGGCCAGCAGCTGCTCAACACCCGTCGTGCGTTCGGCACGCCGCTCGGCCAGACGGCGAACATGCCAGCTCTCGAGGCGGCCATGGCGTCCGGTCGCATCGAGGCTTCCGACGTCTTTCGCGGCCGGACCAGCGGCGAATGGGTCTATAACGTCACCCTGCCGCGGAAGAATGAGCCGGTCGCAGCCCTTATCATCACGCAGAACGCCCAGGATCTGCGCAAGCTCGTGACCACCGAGGGCCTTGGCCCCGGCTGGTCGGCCGCCGTTATCGATGAGAGCGGCCACGTCGTCGCGGCCACTGGCCCCGCCAATCTCGAACCCGGAACGCCCTTCGATCCGCGCATTTTGCCGGCGCTCACAGTGTCCCGCGGCGTCTTCGAGGACGAGGCGATCCTGCCGCACATGCTCCTCGGTTATGCTCAGATCCCCGGCTGGTCGTGGAAGACGGTGATCTGGGGACCGATCGCCCAGGCTTCGATCCTCAGCACCTGGCGTTTCCTTATCATCGGTGGCGTGGCGCTGGTGCTCGTTGCCGTGCTGGGTGCCTATGCCGTCGCAAGACAGGTGCGCACCACCATTCGCGATATCGCCGACATGGCAAACCGCATGGGCGAAGGCCATATCGTCTCGCCGGTCGAGACCAGCGTCATCGAGGCGAACCAGGTGGCGATTGCCCTTTCGAATGCCTCTTTCGACCGTAGTCAGACCGAGGACCGGCTGCGTTTCGTCATGCATGAACTCGTCCACCGCACGAAGAATCTTCTGACACTTGCCCAGGCAATGATGCGCCAGCTCGCTAAGCAGTCCGACAGCGTCGAGACCTTCCGCGCCGCCGTCGCCGACCGCCTCGAGGGATTGGTGCGTTCGATCGAGCTCCTGACCAGCGAACAATGGGGAGGGGTATCGCTGCGGCGGGTCGTCGACATCCATTTGCACGCCTTCCCGCAATCGCGCGAGCAGATCGACATCAGCGGCGAAGACTTCGTGCTGAAGCCGGATGCCGTGCAGAATCTCGGCCTTGCCTTGCATGAACTCGCCACCAATTCGGTGAAATACGGGGCGCTATCCGTACCGCAGGGCCGTGTCCGCTTCGAATGGCGCGACGTCAGCGAGGAGGACAAGCCGGATGCCCTGCTCCGCTTCACCTGGGAAGAGCGCGGCGGCCCGCCGGTCACCGAGCCATCGCGCTCGGGCTTTGGCACGACCGTTATCAAGGCTCATGCCGCCTCCGCCTTTCGCGGCACGGTTGAGATCGATTTCCGGCCCGAAGGCCTGTTATGGGTGCTGACGGCGCAGCGCGCCACACTGGAGCGGGAGTAAAAGTCCCGGAACAATCGCTACCTCCACCCGTTTCGGACAGGTCGTTCCAAAGGAGAAAGACCATGTTCAAGCAAACGATGATCGCAGCCGCGGCGTTGACAGCCGTTGCCTGGGCGAGCCCGGCGGGCGCGGAAAATTATGTCACGCTTGGCCGTCTGGTCTGCGGATCGGATGGCGGTCAGGGTCTGATCGTCACCTCGCAGAAGAACCTTATCTGCACCTATACACCGGCGGCCGGCGGTGCCAAGGCGGTCTATGCCGGCAAAATTGAGAAATTCGGCCTCGATATCGGCCAGACCGGCAAGAGCGTCATGATCTGGCAGGTGCTGGCGAAGACCGGCACGGATATCCCGCAGTTCGCCCTTGCGGGCGAATATTACGGGATCGGGGCCGACGCGAGCATCGGTGCAGGCGCCGGCGCCAAGGTCATCGCCGGCGGCACCGATAAGGCATTCATGCTGCAGCCACTGAACGTCCAGGCTCAGGAAGGCCTGAACCTGGCAATCGGCGTCGAAAAGATGACGCTCGTGCCGGGCGAGACCTGACGAAAGCAGCTATGTCGGCCAAGTCAGACAGCAGTTGCCTGCTTGCATAATCAAACAGCCGCCGAAGGGCGGCTGCATCGATCAATGTGCGAGCGCCTTGTTGATATCCTCGGTCATCTTTTTCGCGTCGCCGAGCAGCATCATCGTACCGTCCTTATAGAACAGCGTATTGTCGATACCGGCATAACCCGAACCGAGCGACCGCTTGACGAAGAGGCAGGTTTTCGCCCGGTCGACGTCGAGGATCGGCATGCCGTAGATCGGCGAGGTCTTGTCGTCGCGCGCCGCCGGATTGGTGACGTCATTGGCGCCGATGACATAGGCGACGTCGGCCTGGGCGAATTCCGAGTTGATGTCCTCGAGCTCGAAAACCTCGTCATAGGAAACATTCGCTTCGGCGAGCAACACGTTCATGTGGCCGGGCATACGGCCTGCGACCGGATGGATTGCATATTTCACTTCGACGCCGTTCTTCTTGAGATTATCGGCGAGTTCGCGCAACGCATGCTGGGCCTGGGCGACCGCCATGCCGTATCCCGGCACGATAATGACCTTCGATGCGTTGGCCATCAGATAAGCCGCATCCTCGGCCGAGCCGAGCTTGACCGTCCTGTCTGATGTGTCGGGTCCGCCGGACGCCGTCTCACCGCCGAAACCTCCGAGGATGACGGAAACGAAGGAGCGGTTCATGCCCTTACACATGATGTAGGAGAGGATCGCGCCGGAGGAACCGACGAGCGCGCCCGTGATGATCAGCGCCAGATTGCCGAGCGTGAAGCCGATGCCGGCCGCGGCCCAGCCCGAATAGGAGTTCAGCATCGAGACGACGACCGGCATATCGGCCCCACCAATCGGCACGATCAGCAGAACGCCGAGCGCCAGCGACAGCGCGACGACGGCCCAGAAGTCGAAATGACTCTCGGTGGCGGCAAGCCCGATAATGAAGAGCACGATCAGCACCAGCAGGCTCGCATTGATCACATGCCGGTAGGGCAGCAGGATCGGCTTGCCGGACATGCGTCCGTCAAGCTTCAGAAAGGCGATGATCGAGCCGGTGAAGGTCAGCGCCCCGATCGCAACGCCGAGCGCCATCTCGACGCGCGCCTCGGTGTGGATGTGACCGATCTCGCCGATGCCGAAGGAAGCAGGCGTGTAGAGCGCAGAGGCCGCGACCAGCACGGCGGCAAGGCCGACCAGCGAGTGGAAACCGGCGACGAGCTGCGGCATCGAGGTCATGGGGATGGTGCGGGCGACATAGGCGCCGACGCTGCCGCCGATGGCAAGACCAAGGACGATCAGCACGAAGCCGCCGAAGTCAGGCGTCGCCAGCACCAGCGTCGTCAGGATCGCGATCCCCATGCCGATCATGCCGTAGAGATTGCCCTTGCGGCTGGTGGCCGGATGCGACAGGCCGCGCAGCGCCAGGATGAAGAGCACGCCGGAGACGAGGTAGAGGAAGGCTGCGATATTGGTCATCGGTCCCTCACCGGTCCTTCTTGCGGTACATCGAAAGCATCCGCTGCGTGACGAGGAAACCGCCGAAGATGTTGACCGAGACGAGCACGAGGGCGACGAAGCCGAAGCCGGTCGCAAGCCCGCTGGTCGAGATGCCGACCGCCAGAAGCGCGCCGACGACGATGACGGAGGAGATCGCATTGGTGACGGCCATCAGCGGCGTATGCAGTGCCGGCGTCACCGACCACACGACGTAATAGCCGACGAAGATCGACAATACGAAAATCGCGAGCTGGAAGACGAAAGGATCGATCGCCCCGCCGGTCGCAGCACTTGCCGCTTCCGGTGCCTGGGCCGCCGCCGTGATGACGGCGGTCACCGCCTGGTCGAGCTGCTCCAGCGCTCTGTCCATTGCTTCACTGGCCATCAGATGTCTCCCTTCTTCGCGCCGCCGAAGGCGGGATGAACGACGTCGCCGGCATAGGTCAGCATCGTCGCCTTGACGAGCTCGTCGTCGAGATTGACGACGACGCTCCGGCTTTCCTTGTTGATCATGGTCTCGAGGAAGGTGACGAGGTTCTTGGCGTAGAGCGCCGAAGCGCTGGCCGCAACCCGGCCCGGCATGTTGGCGAAACCGATCACCCTGACGCCTTCGACGTCGGCGATCTCGCCGGGGACGACACCCTCGATATTGCCGCCGCGCTCGACCGCAAGGTCGACGGCGACCGCACCTGATTTCATCGAAGCGAGCATGGCGCGCGAAACGAGCCTCGGCGCAGCACGACCGGGGATCAGCGCGGTGGTGATGACGATATCCTGCTTGGCGATGTGTTCGGCAACCAGAGCCGCCTGTTTCCTCTGATAGTCGGCGGACATTTCCTTGGCATAGCCGCCGGTCGTTTCCGCCGCCTTGAACTCCTCGTCCTCGACGGCGATGAACTTGGCGCCGAGCGAGGCGACCTGCTCCTTGGCGGCGGGGCGAACGTCGGTGGCCGAGACCGCAGCACCCAGGCGGCGCGCGGTCGCAATCGCCTGAAGACCGGCGACGCCGGCGCCCATGACGAAGACCTTGGCAGCCGGCACAGTGCCGGCTGCCGTCATCATCATCGGCATGGCGCGGTCATAAACCGCCGCCGCCTCGATGACGGCCTGGTAACCGGCGAGATTGGCCTGGGACGACAGCACGTCCATGGACTGGGCGCGGGTAATGCGCGGCATCAGTTCCATCGCGAAAGCCGAAAGTCCGGCGCTTGCCAGTGCCGCGATCGCTTCGTCATTGCCGTAGGGATCCATGATGGCGACGATCACGGCGCCGCTTTTATAGCCGGAGATTTCCGACCCGCTGGGACGGCGCACCTTCAGCACCACGTCGGCCAAGGCTGCATCTGCAAAACTGCCGATCCTGGCGCCGGCTGCCTCGAACTCCCCGTCCGGAATACGCGAAGCGGCACCGGCGCCGGCTTCGACGACGACGTCGAAGCCGAAACTCTTCATCTTCTTCACGGTCTCGGTGGAGGCGGCGACACGCGTCTCCTCCCCCGTGTTTTCCCTTGCAACGAAAACGATATTGCCCAACTGCCCCCTCCTCCGGGTCAGCCAGACCGCCGCAGGCTTCCCTGCGCGGGCCAAGCACCTCATTCAAAAGCTTCGGAGAAGCTCTCCTCCCCTCAGAGCGCCGTGCGGCCTTTCGGACGCGCAAAGGGGCGCTCTGACCCTCTGAATCTACGCGATCAGCGGAGCAGGAAGATGCCGGCAGCGAGTAGAATGATGAAGACGAAGAGACCGCCGAGAAGGCCGGCGCCGCCGAAGAAACCGGCGGTCATCGCAAGCAGGAGGACGATGAGAAGCATCGAGCCGTATTTCGCGCTGGCGACGAACATGTCGTAGGTCTTTTCATGTTCCTTGTAGTCCATCGGCGCGCCGGTCTCGACCGGTCCGGTATGATGTTCGGCCATAAATATCGTCTCCCTGAAATGCCTCTGCGCTGCTTGATTCCCTAGCCCGAGCGAGGGAAATCCCTTCCTGCAGGAATTACACAATGACAGGCAAAAGCGCAATGCATGAGAATGCCGCGAGCGCGCCTCGCAGCGACCTCATCCGGACGAGAAGACGACCTCAACGATCGGATGAAAGGAGGTTCGGCGACAGATGCGGTTTTCGCCTGTCGTCCACGCCTCATCTGCCCTGACGGCATCGCCTCTCTATCGCGGAGAAAGGGAAATCACAGCGGCAGATCGGTGCCAAGTTCGCCTGGCGGCACGAAACGCGCCGTCGGAATGATGGTGAGCGGCGGTAGCGTGTCGTTCGGAGTGCGCGAAAACATCATACGCTGCTCGCTGGCGCTGGAGATGAAGAAGGGATAGCGCGTCAGCAGCTTGCGTCCGACCTCGATCACATTCGTCGCCATCAGCGTCACGTCAACCCCGTAACTCTCCGCCAGTCGGCCGGGCACGATGGTATCGGCATAGAAGACCCGTTTGTAGAAGGCGGCATGCGGGGGCCGGACGGATTGAATAACGCGGTCAGCTCGGAAATACGCTGCCGCAACGATGGCGGGTCTCAGCGTCAGATAGGGAACCCACGGCAGATCGGCGGTGAGCTCCGGATCGGCCGCGAAACGCGCCGGATCGATCAAGGTCAGCCCGGCGTCCAAAAGCTCATCCATCGCCTCGGGAAAGGCCTCTCCGGACCGGCTGATACGATGCTCCGGCGTCACATAGTGAATTCGGATCGTACTGACCAGTTCACCATAATAATAGAGACCGAAGATATAGGCATGGCTGTCGAAATCGACATCGTCCAATAAACCTTCCGGGGCAAGCGACAGCGCGTCGTGGGCTTTGTAGGCCTTGTAGCGCAGCCGCTCCACGTCCTCCATGTCTTCACTGCTTTCGACCCGGCGATATTCGACGTGATCTAGAATTTCTAGGATTTTCCTGCTGAAATCGCTACGCGTAAAAAGTGTGTCTGACATTCTCTCGATCCGCTCGTTAACGGATCATTAATCATACGCCGCCGATATATAGGCAAGAAAATCTGAAAATTTGGGTTGAATTTAAACTATTAAGGTTAACGGCGCGCAAGATTTTCGGCTGGGGATAACCAGTCACTTGCAGGCGGCTCAGGCGACCTTGTTGCGACGGCGCTGGACGGTGCGGCGGCCGATGCCCTCTTGTAGCAGCGTGATGTTCTGGGAAGGCACCGGCCGCGAGAAGACGTAACCCTGCACGAGATCGGCGCTGCGGTGCTTGTTGAGCAGCGCCAGCTGCTCCTCGGTCTCGACGCCCTCGATGACAATCTTCAGGCCCAATTCGCGGGCGAGATTGACTGTGCCGCGCAAGAGCTTGAGGCGGCGCGCATCCTCGACGATGTTGCGCACGAAGGACCGGTCGATCTTGACGATATCAAGCGGCAGCGTGTCGAGATAGCTGAGGCTGGAGAAACCGGTGCCGAAATCGTCGATGGCAATGGTGATGCCGCGGGACCTGAGCTCCGCCAGGATGGCGCGCACCGCCGCCGGCTCGTCGATCAGGCAGCTCTCGGTGACTTCGAGATGCAGTCGTGCCGCGGCGAGGCCGGAATGGGCAAGCGCCTCGGCAACCACTGAAAGGATGTCGGCATCGCGCAGATCCCGCGCCGAAAGGTTGACCGAAACGGCGATGTGTTCCGGCCAGTTCATGCATTCGCTGCACGCCTTGAACAGCACGAAGCGGGTGATGTCGGAGATGATGCCCATATCTTCGGCGAGCCGGATGAAGACATCGGGGGGGATCGAGCCCCTCTCCGGATGCACCCAGCGGGCCAAGGCCTCGGCACATTCGATCCGCGAGCCGTCGGCCCGGAACATCGGCTGGAAGACGAGATGCAGCGCCTGCGCCGAGACCGCATCGCGCAGATCCGCCTTCAGCTTCTGTTGCTCGATATAGCGGCCGTCCATCTCCCGCTCGAATCCTGAGATGCCGCCCTTGAAGCGCGACTTGCTTTCGAACAGGGCAAGATCCGCCTTGACGCTCCATTCGTCCATCGCGAACGCGTCGCTTTCGAGAATCGCGTAGCCGGCGCTGAGCGAAACGAGAAAAGTCACTTCGTCGACCTCGTAGTTACCCTGGATCGCGGCATGAACGCGGCGGATTTCGCGGTCGAGCGAGACCTGCTCCTTCGCACGCGGGAAGAACAGAATGAACTGATCGCCCATCAGCCGGCCGAGGATGGCATTACCGGAAGCCTGTTTGATGCGGGCGGCGATAGCGCAGAGCAGATGGTCGCCGGTCACATGGCCGCGCATGTCGTTGACATGTTTGAACTCGTCGATATCGAGCACCATGAAGCCGAGCGGCCCGTTCTTTCTCGGATACTTGGCAAAATACTCCTGCACCAACTGGCCGAAATATTGCCGGTTGGGCAGGCCGGTGAGCGCGTCGAAGCGCACCATGTGCAGGATCTTCTGCTCCGCCTTCACCCGGCTTGACACGTCCTCGAAGATCAGCACGGCGCCACCGTCGGCCCTGCGGCTGGCGGAGAATTCGAGCGACAGGCTCTCGGGAAAATGAATGAGCGTGCGCGACAGGCTGCCCTCGGCGACCTGGGTGAGCTGGCGCAGGATGAGCTCCGGTTGCGAGGCATCCATGAAGCTGTAGCGCGCGCCGTAGCGCAGCACGGCGCCGAGGTCGCGGTCCTTCAGCCGCTCCGGCGCACCGATCTTCAGAAGCTCGCAGGCCTTGCGATTGACCACCTGGATGCGGTTTTCGGCATCGACCATGACGAGGCCGTGCGGCATGTTGTTGAGAGCCGTATCGAAACGGTCGGCAATGATGGTGATTTCCCGGCGCGCAATGACGTTCTCATAGAGAAACTCGCGCACGCCGTTCGCCATGGCCCGCGTCGTCAGCCAGAAAGGAATGAGGAAGATCGACAGAACGCCGCGATAGAAATCTAGCACCAGCAGGCTGCAGACGATCATCGGCAGGCAGCAGAAGAACGTCTGGAGGTCGACTGCGAAGCGCGAGCCGTAGTTGCGGCCGACGACGGAAACCATGGTTGCCATGGTGACGGAAATGCAGGCAAGCTCCGCAAAGGAATCGCGCACGACGAAGATGGCGTAGCCGCTGGCGATGCCGAGGAGCGCCGTGGTGCAGGCTCCACTGGCAACGAGAATCCGCTCCCACCGTTCGATTCCGGCGTGCGACAGGCTCTGCTTGTCGACACGATCGAACTGCCGGAAGATGGCCATGCGAGCGCCGAAGACCAGAAGGAAGGCGACCGACAGCAGGATGTAGATGGAGTATTGTGTCTTGGCAGCCACGGCAAGGCACGTCGCAACATGTACAATCACGCCAACAAGAAGCGTCATGCGATTCCCGGAGAGGGAACTCACAAACGACAGATACACATCTATTGGGACCCTGTTCGGGTTATCTGGCTTCATCCACACTTTCCCTGTGCGCGGGAATTCTAAGCCCAACCCTTTAAAAATTGATTTCAATGGAATCAAACATTTGGTCAAATTTTCTAAAACCACAGGATGAACCGCACAGCCTACGCGAGTTAATGCAGCCTACCGGCGAGATTACTGAAATAATTTATCCACGCCTGGGTTGTTGAAATATTCGACGGCCATATGATCCTACCTGCGCACTTAAGACTATACTCCAACGCGAGGCATTTATCCTTCCAATTTCAAAGGCCGTGGTCTACATCGATTGCAAGAGAGAAAAGCTGCCGGAAAACCGGCGGGACAAGAATAAGGGGAGGCGAATGTCGGTACTTCTGGCCGCAAGCCGGCTGATCGATTCGATCAGTCAGTTCATGGGCAAACTTTCCGAATATATGGTGCTGTTCTGCTGTCTGATCAGCGCCGGTAACGCCATCGTCCGTTATGCCTTCAACTACAGTTCGAACGGCTGGCTGGAGATCCAATGGTATCTCTTCGCCTTCGTCGTCATGCTCGGCGCCTCGCATGCGTTGCGCAACAATGAGCATGTCCGCGTCGATCTGATCTATGGTTCGGTTTCCGACAAGGCGAAGATCTGGATCGACATCGTCGGCCTCATCGTCTTCCTCCTTCCCGCATGCGTCTATCTCACCTGGCTGTGCTGGCCCTTCTTCGCGCTCTCCTACCACCAGGGGGAAATATCGGGCAATGCCGGCGGGCTGATCCGCTGGCCCGTCAAGCTGATCCTCGTCGCCGGCTTCGCGTTGCTGTCCCTTCAGGGACTCTCGGAACTGGTCAAGCGGATCGCAGCGCTCACCGGCTATCTCAGCATCGATACGAAATACGAAAAGCCGCTGCAGTAACGCGGGCTGGGAGACACGGATTTGTTTGATTTCGGCATCATCCCGCCGGCCATGTTCCTGGGCATGATCATTTTCATGCTCTACGGCTTTCCGGTCGCCTTCTCGCTCGCCGCCGTCGGCTTGTTTTTCGCCATCATCGGCATCTTCACCGGCCATTTCGGCGAGGTCTTCCTGCAGGCTCTGCCGCTACGCTTCTTCGGCATCCTTTCCAACGATCTCTTGCTCGCCATTCCCTTCTTCACCTTCATGGGCGCGGTGCTGGAGCGCTGCGGATTAGCCGAGGACCTGCTCGAGGGCACCGGCAAGCTCTTTGGCGGCATACCCGGGGGCCTCGCCTATGCCGTCATCCTCGTCGGCGCCGTTCTCGGCGCGATCACCGGCACG
This sequence comes from Rhizobium sp. 25PS6, assembly GCF_032464655.1. Taxonomy (NCBI): domain Bacteria; kingdom Pseudomonadati; phylum Pseudomonadota; class Alphaproteobacteria; order Hyphomicrobiales; family Rhizobiaceae; genus Rhizobium; species Rhizobium sp. 25PS6. The sequence goes on along the minus strand of NZ_JAWDIV010000014.1, from coordinate 56,956 downwards.
GTGGCTGCCTCGGTCATCACCATGGGGATGATCTCGCTGCCGATCATGTTGCGCTACGGCTACAACCCGCGCCTTGCCACCGGCGTCATCGCCGCCTCGGGCACGATCACACAGGTGATCCCGCCTTCGCTCGTGCTCGTCGTTCTCGCCGATCAGCTCGGCAGGTCGGTCGGCGACATGTATCTCGGCGCGATCGGCCCCTCAATCCTGCAGGTGACGATCTTCGTGCTCTTCATCCTGGTGATGTCGATTATCCGGCCGAAATCGATGCCGCCACTGCCGAAAGAGGTACGCGGCGATTTCAACTGGGCGCTGCTCGTGAGGGTGCTGATGGGCATGGTCCCCTCGATCGTGCTGATCTTCCTGGTGCTCGGCACGATCTTCATGGGCCTTGCAACGCCGACGGAAGCAGGCGCGCTCGGCGTCGTCGGCGCCATTGTGCTTGCCGCCATGAATCGCCGCCTCACCTGGCCGCTGATCCGCGAAGCCATGTCATCGACCACGCACATCACATCCATGGTGGTGATGATCCTGATCGGCTCCACCTGTTTCAGCCTGGTCTTCCAGGGCATGGACGGCTCGCGCTGGATCGAGCACATGCTGTCGGGCATTCCCGGCGGGCCGGTCGGCTTCCTGATCTTCGTCAACATCTTCATCTTCGTGCTCGCCTTCTTCCTCGATTTCTTCGAGATCGCCTTCATCGTCATCCCGATGCTCGCACCCGTCGCCTCCAGTCTCGGCATCGACCTGATCTGGTTCGGCGTCCTGATCTGCGTCAACATGCAGACGAGCTTCATGCATCCGCCCTTCGGCTTCGCGCTTTTCTACCTGCGCTCGATTGCCGGCAAGGACGTCAAGACCTCGGATATTTACATGGGGGCTCTACCCTGGGTGGGTATGCAGCTGATCCTGGTGGCGATCGTGATTTTCTGGCCGCAATCGGTCACCTATTGGCTGGATCACGGCCCGAAGGTCGACCCGAACTCGATCAAGATCGAAGTCCCGGGCTTCGGCGGCCAGCTCGGCCTGCCGCCGATGGGCGGCGGCGGCGGCAATGGCTCGCCGCAGATCCCAGGCCTGACCCTGCCGCCGCTGAACGGCCTGCCGGGAGCACCGCCGCCACCGGCCAAATAGTCCAGCAAAAAGCAAAACCCCGGATGGATATCCGGGGTTTTGTTATTGCGCTCGTCTGAAGCGTCGACGGCGGAGAGCTTAAAGCTTTCCGGCCCGCTGCTGGATCATCATGAACGTATCGAAGGTGTATTCCGAGAGCTGCATCCAGAGATAGGCGTCCCGCTTGAAGGCGGTCTGGTCGTCGTAAATCTTCTTGAAATACTGGTTCGTGCCCGAGATTTCGCTGTAGATGCCCGTGGCTGCCTGGAAGCAGGCTTCCATGATCTCCTGGCTGAACGGGCGCAACGTCGCGCCCTCCGCGACGAGCTGCTTCAGCGCGGTTGGGTTCTTCGTGTCGTACTTCGCCAGCATGTTGGTGTTGGCAAAGGCGCAGGCGTCGGTCAGCGCTGCCTGATAATGCTTGGGCAGGCTGCTCCACTTTTCGAGATTGAAGAATCCATGCACCGTCGGGCCACCTTCCCACCAGCCCGGATAATAGTAGTACTTCGCCACCTTGTGGAAGCCGAGTTTCAGGTCGTCATAGGGGCCGACGAATTCCGCCGCATCGATCGTGCCTTTTTCCAACGCCGGATAGATGTCGCCGCCGGCGATCTGCTGCGGGATGACGCCGACCTTCTCCATGACGCGGCCGGCAAGGCCGGCAATGCGCATCTTGACGCCCTTGAGGTCATCGAGCGTGTTGATTTCCTTGCGGAACCAGCCGCCCATCTGCGCACCGGTATTGCCGGCCGGCAGGGCATACATGCCCTGCGTGGCATAAAACTCGTTCATCAGCTTGTTGCCGTTGCCTTCATAGTACCAGGCATTGGTCAGACGGCTGTTCAGCCCGAATGGAATGGCCGTTCCAATGGCATAGGTCGGGTCCTTGCCGACGAAATAATAGGAGGTGGTATGGGCAGCCTCGACCGTGCCGGCGGCAACGGCATCGACGGCCTGCAGGCCCGGCACGATTTCACCGGCCGCAAAAGGCTGGATCGTGAAATTGCCATCCGTCGCGGCGGCAACATGCTTGGCGATATCCTCGGCTCCACCATAGATCGTATCCAAGCTCTTCGGAAACGACGACGTCATGCGCCACGCGATCTTCGGATTCTCCTGCGCGATCGCAGGCGCTGCCAATGCCGTTGCGGCAACCGCACCGGCGCCGGCGGTTCCCGCCTTCTTGAAAAACGAACGACGATCCATCAAAAACCTCCCGTATAGATGGTACTGCGCGGGCGATCTTCACCCTACCTGCAGTAAGGGCAAACCTAAGCATGGCGGGGGCCGCGATTCAAGCTTTAGTCTATTAGCCTTTGGCATCAAGACGGCAATAAGGCGGCCCCCAGGCGCCCATCAAAATCAGCGGCTTAGCCGCAAACCGGAGAGCCTCCGTACCGCTTCCGCCGCAATTTGGCCACCTCACGCAGCCAAGCGTTGACTTGATGGTCGTTCTGGCGGCAGAAACGGCAAGCACAAAGATTTCACCGGGGCTGATATGACGAAACCGATCGTTGCCATTCCTGCCGATATCCGCAGCTTCGACGGCGCTACCTGGCATGCCGTACAGCATCAATATCTGCGTGCCGCGTTGAATGCCGCCGGCGTCATGGCCTTCATGATCCCGGCCTTCGAGGAAGGCTACGATACCGATGCGATCCTCGACCGCGTCGACGGTCTGCTGGTGTCCGGCTCGGCCAGCAATGTTCATCCCTCGCTCTACGGTGCCGAGGTGAATGACAAGCACGGCCCGTTCGACCCCGCCCGCGACGCCACCAGCCTGCCGCTCATCCGCCGCGCCATCGACCGCGCCGTCCCGCTGCTTGCCATCTGCCGCGGCATCCAGGAACTAAACGTCGCCCTTGGCGGCTCGCTGGCAAGCGAGATCCAGGAACAACCCGGCATCTCGGACCACCGCCGGCCGGAAGGCGTCGACCGGGACGGCATGTACGCCATTCGCCAGACCGTCCACGTCAAGGAAGGCTCCTGCATCGCAGGCATCCTTGGTCCGGGCGAGATCCGCGTGAATTCCCTGCATCGCCAGGCAATCGCCAGAACCGCCCCACGCCTGCAGGTGGAAGCGATCGCCGAAGACGGCACGGTGGAGGCCGTTTCCGTCATCGACGCCAAGGCCTTTGCCGTCGGCGTGCAATGGCATCCGGAATATTGGGCTGAAACCGACAAGTCTTCGAACCAGCTGTTCGCCGCTTTCGGCGACGCCGTCCGCAGCTATGCCGCCGCCAAGCTGCCGATGATCCCCGCGCAGGCGATCGCCTGACGGCGCGGCGCCGGCCAAGGATCGTCCGCGGAGCCAGCTATGCTAAGCCTTCTGCGGCGTCTCCGGCACCGGCGTCAGCGCCGCACCTTTCTCGAACCAGGCAATGAGATTGTCGGCGACGAGATCGGCCATCGCATTGCGTGTCGGCACCGACGCGGAGGCGACATGCGGCAGCAGCACGGCATTGGTCGGTTCCAGCAGGTCGGCCGGCACGGTCGGCTCTTCATAGAAGACGTCGAGACCGGCAGCACCGAGCGCCCCGGAAGCAAGCGCCGCACTCAGCGCCTTCTCGTCCACCGTCCAGCCGCGGCCGACATTGACGAGAATGCCGTCAGGGCCGAGGGCTGCCAGAATATCAGCATCGATCGTCTTGTGCGTCTGCGGCGTCTTCGGAACGATGGCGATCAGCGTATCCACAGCATTCGCCAGCCCCTTCAGCGTCGGGTAATAATCGTAGGACACACCGGCATGGCGCGAACGTGTGTGATAACTGATCTTCACCTTGAACGGCTCCAGCCGCTTGGCAATTTCGAGCCCGATGCGGCCAAGGCCGTAAAGCCCGACATGCCGGCCCTTCAGCGAGAAACGCGACAGCGGATAGGCCGTGCCCGGCTTCCAGTTACCGGCACGCAGCCAGGCTTCGGCCCGCGGCAACTCGCGGACTGTGTTCAGCAGTAGGCCGATCGCCGTATCGGCGACCTCGTCGTTCAGCACATCGGGCGTATTGGTGACGACAATGCCTTTTTCGGCGGCATGTTTTACATCGACGCCGTCATAACCGACACCGAAATTGGCGATCACCTCGACACGCGGCAGTTGGTCCATCCAGGCGCCCGGGAAGGAGCCGGACACGGCGACAGCGCGGATGCGGCCGGCAATCTCGCCGTCAAGCGCAAGCGTCTCCTCGCGCGGGACGGCGACAATCTCAAAACGATCCTTCAACCTGTCGAGAACACGCTCGTGTATCTTCCCAGGAACGAGAATGGCGATGCGGGACATGGCTTTTCCTCTTGGATGGCGGTCTTGGTTCAGGCGCGCGGCCGATGGGGACTGGTGGACTGGCGAATGCGCATTTCCGGCTTGATCAGATGCATACCGTCAGGCTCATGGCTGCCGGCAAGGCGATCGAGCAGCGCCCGGGCGGCTAGGCGCCCGACCTCGGCCTGACCGTTCCAGACGGTCGTTAGCGCGGGCGTAGCGATCGAGGCCTCCTCGAGATCGTCGTAGCCGGTGACGGAAATATCGCGTCCCGGCACCAGGCCGGCGCGCGCAATGCCGTTCATCAAGCCGATCGCCACGAGATCGTTCCAGCAGACGGCTGCGGTCGGCTTCTGCGGCAGCGAAAGGAAATGCACTGCAGCCTCGAAACCGCCCTGTTTCGAGCGCGGACCGGGAATGCGCAGGTTCGGATCGACCTCGATGCCGGCCTTGCGTAGCGAATTGACATAGCCCTGGTAGCGATCGCGACCCGTGGATGTCTGGTCCGTGCCGCCGATCATGGCGATCGAGCGATGACCGAGGCCGATCAGGTGGTTGGTGGCAAGCGAGATACCGTAGCTGTCGTCGCCGCGATAGGTCGGCAGGTCCTGCCCTTCCATCGAGCGGGCGACCAGGATCGCCGGCATGCCGTTGTCTTCCGCCAGTTGCACGTCCTCCGGCGGCGTACCGATCGCCGGCGACATGATGACGCCGTCGCCGCCGAGCTGCAGCAGCGTCTCGATAAAGGTGCGCTGCTTTTCGACATTGTCGTAATGGTTGGAAAGGATGAAGGTGTGCCGGCTGCGGTCGAGCTCGCTTTCGATCGCCTTCAGGATCTCCCCGTAGAACGGGTTCATGATGTCGTGCACGACGACCCCGATGATGCCGGAGCGTGAGGTCCGAAGGCTGGCGGCACGGCGATTGTAGATATAGCCGAGCGCACGCGCCTGTTCCTTGATCTTCTCCCGGGTATTGCCGGCGACGAGCGGACTGTCGCGTAAGGCAAGCGATACAGTCGCCGTTGAAATGCCGAGCGTTTCGGCGATTGTCGAAAGCTTGATCTTCTGGACCACGTGTCCTCCTCCAGGCAGCACGCAAGACAGCCAAGACCCCGCCGTCAAACCGGCGCGGCCCTTAAAATGTTTAATTAAAAGATTTAATCGTTGGAAGCAATTCGTCTTTCAGGGAAATTTCAGTCTTCGTCCGGTTCTTCGATATGAATGGCTTCGGCCTGCAGATTGGCATCGATCGCCTTCAGCAAGCGGACGAGATTGCGAATTTCCTTTTCGGAGAACTCCTGCGTCGCCAGCCTGTCGCAGGCCGAGGCCGCCATCTCGATCCCCTGAACGCTGCCGCGGCCGAGTTCGGTGAGATAGACCTTGGTGAGGCGCGCATCTTCCGCATCGGGCTTGCGCTCGAGAAATCCCTGCGCCTCCATGCGGCCGATCGTGCGCGTCATCGTCGGCGCCTTGACCCCGAGCTTCTGAGCAAGACCGCCTGCCGTCATGCCGTCGCTCTCGGCAAGCGAGAGAATGACGCCGTCCTGGCCGGCATAGAGGCCGCTTTCAAGCAGGTTGCGCGAAAGCACCGTCCGCATGGAACGCGCTGCCTGGGTCAGGGCCGGGGAGAGATCGACGAGCGTATACTCGGTCTGGTCCTTCTTCTTCTTGTTCTTTTTGCCGTCCTTGTGCTTCTTTCCCATAGCCATCCCTTTGATCTTTAAGCCCCGGCGCCGCTGCGATATGACATTGCTCAGGATCTCGTCATAAACAAGAGGCAACGACCGGATGATGACACCTTCGCCGCGCTTCGAGGACGGCAACCCGGTCTTTGCGCCTGAGGGGCGCCATCTGATCGCCGTGTTGCCGCTTGGCGCCCATGAACAGCACGGCCCTCACCTGCCATTCGAAACCGACGCCCTGATTGCCGAAGGCATCGCCGGGCGATTGAAGATAGCCTTGCCCACCGGCCTGCCGGTCACCTTCCTGCCCGCCGAATCTGTCGGTTATTCCATAGAGCATATGGATGTTGAAGGAACGAAGACGCTTGCCTTCGACGAAGCGGTATACCGCTGGCTCGGCATTGCCGAGCGGCTTGCAAAGCAGGGTATCCGCAAATTCGTGATGCTGAACGCCCATGGCGGCAATTCGCCCGTCATATCAGTCGTCGCCACCGAGGCGCGGGTCCGCTTTGCCATGCTGGCGGTGGCAACGAGCTGGACCCGTTTCGGCGTGCCGGATGGCGTGATCACGCCGGAGGAAAAGGCGATCGGCATCCATGGCGGCGATATCGAGACCTCGGTGATGCTGGCGCTTCATCCCGATAAGGTGGATATGGCGAAGGCGGCGGACTTTTCCTCGCGACAGACGGAATTCGCCGAGCGTTTCAAACATCTGCGCGCCTACGGGCCGCACGCCTTCGGCTGGAAGATGTCGGATCTCAACACGGAAGGCGCGGCAGGCAACGCCGCGGCTGCGACGGCAGAGAAAGGCGAGGCGCTGATTGCCCATGCGGTAAAAGGACTGGTGGAATTGCTGAGCGATGTCGATGCGTTCGATGTCGTGCAACTGCGATGAATAAGGGGCATCTGCACCGCGCAACGATGTGATCTTATAACATTATAAAACCCTTTGAACTGCCACGCTCAAGCCATTATATGAGACCAACCGTTCAAGCAGCCGATCCCAGCCGCTCGGCCGCACGCCTAATCCTAGAGGTTCTCATGACCGACGCGATCTCCACCCAGAAGCCCATTCCCGTTACCGTGCTCACCGGTTATCTCGGCGCCGGCAAGACGACGCTGCTCAACCGCATTCTCTCCGAAAATCACGGCAAGAAATATGCGGTCATCGTCAACGAGTTCGGCGAAATCGGCATCGACAATGACCTGATCGTCGAGTCGGACGAGGAAATCTACGAAATGAACAACGGCTGCGTCTGCTGCACGGTGCGCGGCGACCTGATCCGCGTCGTCGAAGGCCTGATGCGCCGCCCCGGCCGCTTTGACGGCATCATCGTCGAAACGACCGGCCTTGCCGACCCAGTACCGGTCGCCCAGACCTTTTTTATGGATGACGATGTGCGCGCCAAGACCGAGCTCGACGCCGTCGTCGCCCTCGTCGATGCCAAGCACCTGCCGCTGCGCCTGAAGGACAGCCGCGAGGCCGAAGACCAGATCGCCTTCGCCGACGTCGTCATCATCAACAAGAGCGACCTGGTGACCCCGGAAGAACTTGATGTGATCGAGGATATCGTCCGCGCCATCAACCCGGCCGCCCGCGTCTACAAGACCAGCCGCTCCGGCGTCGACCTCGCCCGCGTGCTCGATCAGGGCGCCTTCAACCTGGAGCGCGCGCTCGAAAACGATCCGCATTTCCTGGAGCACGGCCATGACGACCACGTCTGCGGCCCCGATTGCGATCACGACCACCACCATCATGACCATGATCACCACGGCCACCAGCATGATGGTCACGACCATCATCAACATGGCGCCCATCAACATGGCGCAATGTCGGCGATCCATGATGTGACAGTGCAGTCGGTCTCGCTGCGCGGCGGCGAGATGAATCCGGAGCGTTTCTTCCCCTGGATCCAGAAGATCACCCAGACGCAGGGGCCGAATATTCTGCGTCTCAAGGGCATTATCGCCTTCAAGGACGATCCCGAGCGTTACGTCGTTCAGGGCGTGCATATGATCATCGAGGGTGATCATCAGCGGCCGTGGAAGGAAGGCGAAAATCACGAGAGCCGTCTCGTCTTCATCGGCCGCGAACTCGACCGCGAGAAGCTCGAAACCTCCTTCAAGGCCTGCGAGGCAGCCGCCTGATGCCGACAGTTGCACCGCTTGATCTCGACGGCCACGTTCTGGCCGTCGAATTTTTAGGTGATGTTCCCTTCTTCGCAAGCGCAAACGGCACATTCCATCGGCTGGACGGCGGCGACAGGGTTTCCGAAGCCCACCAGGGCATGCTCACCGCCATCCGCGATCCCTACAGCGAGAGCCTGATCTCCGGCGGCGAGGACGGCAAGGTGCTGCGCATTGCCGCCGACGGCAGCGTCAGCGAGATCGCGACCGCGCCGCGCAAGTGGATTTCGCAGGTGGCAGCCGGCCCGCAGGGCGCCGTTGCCTATTCCTACGGCAAGAGTTCGCTCGTGCGCCTTGCCGATGGCACGACCAAGGAATTCCCCGAAGAGCGCACCGTCGAAGGTCTTGCCTTTGCGCCGAAGGGCCTGCGCATCGCGGCCGCGCGCTACAACGGTGTGTCGTTGCACTGGATCGGCATGAATGCCAAGCCGATCGATCTTGAATGGAAGGGTGCGCATACCGGCGTCACCTTCTCGCCTGATGGTAATTTCCTCGTCACCTCGATGCAGGAAAACGCATTGCACGGCTGGAAGCTCGACATCAAGCCCGGCACCGAAGCCCGCCACATGCGCATGACCGGCTACCCTTCCAAGGTGAAATCGCTCTCCTGGTCGGTCAAGGGCAAGTGGCTCGCGTCTTCAGGCGCGCCTGCGGCAATCGTCTGGCCCTTCCAGGGCAAGGACGGGCCGATGGGCAAGGCGCCGCTGGAGCTCGGCACCCGCGCCAATATCATGGCAACCGCGGTGAAATTCCATCCACTCGAGGACATCCTCGCCATCGGCTTCATCGATGGCATGATCCTGGCCGTGCGCATCGCCGACAGCAAGGAAGCGCTGCTGCGCCGACCCGGCAAGGGTGCGATCACAGCGATGAGCTGGAGCAAAAACGGCAAGCTGCTCGCCTTCGGCTCGGAAGCCGGCGATTGCGGCGTCGTCGATATTTCGGCTTGAGGCCCGTTGCCGGCAATGGACGACGCCCTGATGGAACCCGAAATCATGGCGCTCACCGCCGATCAAATGCAGGCGGCGGCCGGAATCAGGCGCGTCGCCCTGTGGCAACGGCTGCCCTGGCTGCCGGATGTGCATACGCCTGAGGAAGAGGAGCAGTACTGGCGCATGCATTTGCTGCCGAATTGCTCCATCCTCGGCGCCACCTTGAAAAGCCAGCTTGTCGGTGTCATCGCCTATGGCGACAACTGGATAGAGCAGCTTTACGTTCTTCCCGGTTTCCAGGGCATGGGCATCGGCTCTTCACTCCTCGGCTGCGCCAAGGAGGAGATGAACGAGATCAGGCTCTGGACGTTTAAGCGTAATGCAGGCGCTCGCAGCTTCTACGAACGGCACGGTTTTACCGCTGAAAAGGAGACCGATGGCGCCGACAACGAAGAACGGGAGCCTGATGTGCTCTATCATTGGCGCCGGCTTCCGGAGCTGACACTTCGCCTGCAGCCGTCCGGTGGTTAGAATTGCTATCGGACTCAAGTCCGTAGGATATCGGGGCTTGCCAAACGCCGTGTCCGGGCGAAACATGAACCACGAGCAGGAAGCGCTTTGCGCTGCCGTGGCTGACAGAGGAAACGGAAATGTCGAAATCGACCCGCCTCGGTTTGGCCAGGCAACAGCCGCAGCCTTTGGGCGACGCATCCGTCTGGACCGTGATCCGCGCCGAGGCGGCCGAGTTCGCCGCGCGCGAGCCGATACTGAAGCAGCTGCTTGCCGCTCAGGTAACCGACACTGCCAACAACGATGAGATCATCGCCCGCGTGCTGGCCGCGCGGCTCTCCGTAGCGCAGGTGGAAACGGGTGATCTGTTCGATCTCATCCTGTCCACACTTGATGACGATATCATGCGGAAGGTCGAGGCCGATCTCATCGCCGTGCGCGAGCGCGATCCGGCCTGCACGACATTTCTGCACGCGCTTCTCAATCTGAAGGGCTTTCATGCGCTTGAGACGCATCGCATCGCCCATGCGCTCTGGATCGCCGGCCGTCCGGAGATCGCCAGTTGGCTCGCCAATCTCGTTTCCCTGGTCTTCGGCCCGGACATCCATCCGGCGGCACGGATCGGCGCATCCATCATGCTCGATCACGGTTCGGGCATCGTCATCGGCGAAACGGCTGTCATCGAGGATGAAGTGTCTATCCTGCAGAACGTCACGCTCGGCGGCACCGGCAAGGAGACCGGCGACCGCCACCCGAAGATCCGCCACGGCGTGATGATCGGCGCGGGCGCCAAGATCCTCGGCAATATCGAAATCGGCGCCTTCAGCAAGGTCGCCGCCGGCAGCGTCGTGCTCAAATCGGTTCCCACGCATTGCACGGTTGCCGGCGTGCCGGCAACGGTCGTGCGCATCCACCGCGCCGACGAAATCCCGGCCGAGACGATGGACCAGAATATCTAGAGCAATTCCAGCAAAAGTGCGTAGCGGTTTTGCGTCCGGAATTGCGCAAAGGCAAAAAGATAGAGCCGCTTCGACATAGGAACATTCGCCCCGTTCCTACGCGGCCTGCTGATTCTCCCCGAAGGCTTCAACCCGGTTGCGGCCTTCGCGCTTCGAACGGTAGAGCGCCTCGTCCGCCTTCTGCATCAGCCGCTCAAAATCTCCGTCGCTTTCCGCACGCGCGGCAACGCCGATGCTCAGCGTCGGAAAGACGGCCAGATCCGGCCGCTGCATGACGGCGGCGGCGAAAGCGAGACGGATGCGCTCGGCAATCGCCACCGCCTCCTCCCGGGAAGTATTTTTCAGCACCGCCAGGAATTCATCCCCACCTTGACGGGAAAGCAGATCGTCCGAGCGCATGATGCCCCTCGAAACACGGGCGAAAAGCCGCAGGATGTCGTCACCGGCGGCATGGCCATGCCTGTCGTTCAATTGCTTGAAATGGTCGATATCGATGATCAGCAGCGATACCGGCCGGGAGCCGAGGGCGGGCAGGTGCTGGGCAAGGCCGCCGCGATTGAGCGCGCCGGTCAGCGGATCGTGGTGAGCGAGTTCCGTCAGCTGATTTCGGCTGCGCTCGGCGGCCATCAGCACCATCGCCATGCTGCGCAGCATGATGAAGGCGACCGCCGATACCGCCATCCAGCTATGAATTGCACTGCCGCCGAAAGGATCCGGCCCACCGATCTCACCGGTCGCCGCGAGAATGCTGCGAACCGCAAAGATCGCGGCAGTGCAGGCGTAGAGGCCGACAAGCAAGGCTGCCGAATAAAGCCTCTCGCGCCGGACAATGCTGATCGCCTCCCTTGCAACGGCAAGATCGCAGAGGCAGCAGATGACGGAGACGTAGAGGAGCCTCGCCGAGACTGCCGATGGATCGCTGACGATGAGGACGACAGGAACGCTGATGAGCAAGATCGCAAGCCAAAAAGTGCACTGATCGAGCGCTCGTCCCGAAAAGACGCGCACGGCAAAGAACATCAGCATATAGCCGGCGATGGTGACGATATTGCCGCCGTCGATCGAGACGGAGGTGGGAACGAGATTGCGCAGCGCGACGAGAAACGAGCCGACACCAACAAGAAGGTTGCTCAAGCCCCACCAGAGCGGCCACCTCTCGAAGCGACCCGTCGCATAGGCTGCAAGCTGGAGAACGCCCAGCACGAAACAGCTCACGGCAACAATGAAATAGATTGTCCTGAGATCCAGCAGCATGGCGCTTTCCCGAAATTCTCGCGGAACTTACAGGAAGCGTTTTGCGGATTGATTGGAGCCTTCGCTAAAAATTTAACGATCGGGGTTTTTCGCCGCTGCATAATTCAAAGTCCTACAGCGCGTCTGAAAGACGCGCGGCCCTGTCGTCAGGCGGCACGCACCGAGCCGATGATGTCCGCCAACAGACCGTGCAGCAAGTCCCTGTAGCCGCTTCGGGCAGACGGACCGCTCTCTTCCGAGGTCATGACGACGGTGAGATCGAGCGACGGCACGATGTAGAGCATCTGCCCGCCATATCCCCAGGCGAAATGCACCTGCTCGCCGCCGATCTGCCGCGTGAACCAGCCATAGCCATATTCATCGCCAGAGAAACGCGAGTTGGTGCGCTGCTGCCACGACTGGGAGATCCAGTCGGCAGGGACGATCTGGCGGCCGTTGGCGGTCTTGCCGCCGTTGCGGTAGAGTTCACCGAAGGCAAGCAGGGACCGGGCGCTCATCGCCATCTGATTGCCGCCCAGATAGATGCCCTGCGGATCGCGCTCCCATGCGCCAATGCGGAAACCTTCGACAGGACCCAGCCATTCGCGCGCCAACACCAGCGTCGGCCGCCGGCCGACCTTGGTGAGAATGGCCGAAAGCAGATGCGTGGATGCGGTGGAATAGAGCATCTCGCCACCTGGCTGATCGACGAAAGGCTGCGACAGCGCAAAGCGCACCCAGTTGCGCGAGGAGACCCAGCGACCGTAGTTCGCCCCCGACATGCGATCGAGCCCCGCCTGCATGGAGAGAAGATTGCCGATGGTGATGTCGTTGATGCGCGGGTCTGGTGCTGCCGGAAGATCGGCCTTCAGGATCGGCGCGATCTTCTGGTCCGGCCCCGTCAGCAGGCCTTTGTCGATGGCGATACCGACCAGCGCCGAAATGATCGACTTCGAAGCGGATTTGATGTTGGTCGCTTCCGAGGGCGAATGACCATGGAAGCCACGTTCGCTGAGCACGCGTCCGTCGCGAGCGACAATCACCGTCTTGAGAGGCCTCATCGCGGGGTCGCTCGCCGCGCGATCGAGACGCGGGCCAAGGCCGCCGACGCCGGAAGCCGTGCTCTGAGCAGTCGCCGGCCCCGTTGCGGCAAGCGGCAGGCAGAAGAAAAGCAGAAGGGAAAGAAGGCGGATCATGCGACGCAAGATAGGATATCGCCGCGATATGTTCGCCTGCCGGCGCCCCTTTTCACGCGATTGTGTTTCAGCGTGCTGCCGGCGCCTTTTCGAAACTTGATGCCAGAAAGACAATCCGCGCCGCAACCACACCAGGCCCGCCTGCCTGCGTGGTCAAACGGCGCGGATATTACCAGCCGGGGGGAAAATTCCCAACCTGGCCGGCCGGTCGGAGCAGCCTTACGGCTCCGCGTGACGTTTCAGGCCGACCCGGCCCAATCCCGTTCTAGGCTGCGGGGCGAACCGGGGCACTGGTCAGCATGCGTCCCGAGGGGACGATCATGCCGGCCGCGCCGTCAAGCCAGCCGTCCGTGAGCTCGAGCGCCAGAAAGCGCGAGCGTTCGAACGGACCCGGCATGACGAGATGGCGAGCCTTTTCGGCAAAGAAGCCGAAGCGCTCGTAATAGGCAGCATCGCCGACGAGCAAGACGGCGCCGTGCCCGCGCTTCTTCGCTTCGAGAAGCGCCGCGCGCATCAGCGCCGAGCCGATGCCCTTGCCGCCCTGATGGGGCGCAACGGCGAGCGGTCCAAGCAGCAGCGCATTGATCGGCGTGCCTTCGTCATTGACGCCGGCCTCGATGTTCCAGAGCCGCACCGAGCCGATGACATGGCCGTCGCGATCGCGCGCGACGAGCGCAAGGCCCTCGGCCGGGACGCGGTTGCGGCGGATCTTCTCCGACGACTTCTTGCGGCGATCCGGCCCCATGACGCGGTCGAGCAGGTTTTCACGCGCAACGACATCCGAGGGATTTTCGGCGTCGATGGCGAAAGTGGTAGGCGCAAAGAATGCGCGGACAGAATCAAGAACAGCGGCCATCTTGGCCTCCCGTACCCAATACCGTTATCAGCGGCGATGAAGGAAAATTGTGAAATGCCGCCCCGGCTGGTTACGGGGCCGGCGGAAACGACCTTAGATGACGTAGGCCTTCAACGGGTCGAAACCGTTGAAAGCGACCGCCGAATAGGTCGTCGTATAGGCGCCGGTGCCTTCGATCAGGACCTCGTCGCCGATCGAAAGGGAGATCGGCAGCGGATAGAGGTTCTTCTCGTAGAGCACGTCGGCCGAATCGCAGGTCGGACCGGCAATGACGCAGGGCTCCATCTCGTCGCCGTCGTGTTCCGTACGGATCGGATAGCGGATGGCTTCATCCATCGTCTCGGCGAGACCGCCGAACTTGCCGATGTCGAGGAAGACCCAGCGGGCATCGTCATTGTCCGACTTCTTCGAAATCAGAACGACTTCCGCCTTGATGACACCGGCATTGCCGACCATGCCGCGGCCCGGCTCGATGATCGTCTGCGGGATCTGGTTGCCGAAATGCGTGCGCAGCGCCTGGTAGATCGACTTGCCGTAAGCTTCTGCGGACGGAACGTCACGCAGGTACTTGGTCGGGAAGCCGCCGCCCATGTTGACCATCTGCAGGTGGATGCCCTGCTTGGCAAGCGATACGAAGACGCGCTTGGCATCGGCGAGCGCCGAATCCCAGGCATCGACCTTGGTCATCTGCGAACCGACATGGAACGAGACGCCATAGGACTGAAGGCCAAGCTGATGGGCGTAGACGAGAACGTCGACAGCCATCTGCGGAACGCAGCCGAACTTGCGCGACAGCGGCCATTCGGCGCCTTCGCCATCCGTGAGCACGCGGCAGAAGACACGGGCGCCGGGAGCGGCGCGCGAAATCTTCTCGACTTCCTCGTGGCTGTCGACCGCAAAGAGGCTGACGCCGAGCGCATGCGCGCGGGCAACGTCACGTTCCTTCTTGATCGTGTTGCCATAGGAGATGCGGGCGGCGGTCGCACCGGCTTCGAGCGCCATTTCGATTTCGGCAACGGATGCGCAATCGAAATTGGAGCCGAGGCCTGCGAGCAGCTTCAGCACTTCCGGGGCCGGGTTGGCCTTGACGGCATAATAGATGGCGCTGTCCGGCATGGCGTGACGGAAGGCGTGGAAATTGTCGCGAACGACGTCGAGGTCAACCACGAGGCAGGGACCATCGGGACGTCGGGTTGCGAGAAAGTCGCGGATGCGCTGAGTGGTCATATCGATTCCCTCTTCCAATTCCAGAACTCCGGCATGAACCGGAGGACAAAGGGCATACGATAGCTCGCATTGGAACCAGCCGGTGGAGACCCCGGAACCATAGCAAGCGCTCGATGCGCAGATAGTGAACCAACGCCGCGATGCGGTGTAAGTTCGGCTTTGTCTGCCATGGATTGGAGGGAGAATCCCAACCGCACTTCCGGCAATGATGGTGTGCCTCTTCAGTAACCCCCGCTGATGGAAAGCAGGGAGAGAACAAAAAGGCCCGCACCGTCGTTGCTTCAGGCGTCCTCGCATTTTCCGGTTGGCCGGAATAGCGACTGGAGGGGTTAATTCCAGGTACCTTACCGATTTCCTCACCAATTCGAGGGTTCGGCGGACACCCATGGGCACGTGCGACTTTGGGCTGAGTGGGAAATAAGAATATTCGCCTTCATAATCAAGCGATTTTTTGATCTCAGGGCTAAAAAAATTATTGAACAAGACGAGCCAATTTGTTCAACATTCCGAAACAGCCTGAGGGGTGCCATGGATACCTTGACCCGCATACGCGCCTTCATCGATGTCGTCGAGGCCGAAGGTTTCTCCGCTGCGGCACGGCGCACCGGCCGCTCGAAGGCGCTGCTCTCCAAATATGTGCGCGAGTTGGAGGACGAGCTCGGTGCGCTGCTGCTCAACCGCACCACCCGTCAGTTCTCGATGACCGAGGCCGGCCATACCTATTACCGCACCGCCTCCGATATCCTGAAGGAGATCGACAACCTCGCCGATCTCGTGCGTGAAAACAATGCGCAACTCAAGGGACGGCTGCGCATCTCGGTGCCGCGCACCTTTGTCGATGCCGATGTCGGCCAGTCGCTGATCGACTTCGCCAAGGAGAACCCGGACCTTTCGCTGGAGATCGCCGCCGACGACCGGTTCGTCGATCTGATCGAGGAAGGTTTCGACGTGGCGATCCGCATCACCAAGCTCGAAGATTCCGGCATGATCGCCCGCAAGATCTCGGATTTCCGCATCCATATCTGCGCTACCCCTGAATTTCTCGAGCGCTATCCCGATCTCGATCACCCGACGGCCCTTTCGAACGTCCCTTTCATCGTCGATACCAATGCGCGCACCCAGGCGAGCATCCGCTTCCACAATCCTGACAACACCTCGTTCGCCGTCGCCGTTTCCGGACCGATAGAGGTGAACAGCCCGCATGCGACATTACGCGCAGCACTGGCCGGCATCGGCGTAGCCTTCATCCCGGATTTCATCGCCCGCAAGCCAATCGAGAGCGGCGAACTGGTGACCCTGTTCAACGATTACATCCCCACCGACCGCGGCATCTATGCCGTTTACCCGCACCGGCGCTACCTGCCGGCCAAGGTGAGGATTTTCGTCGATTACCTGCACAACTGGTTCAAGAAGCACCCATGATGCGACAACAGATTCCATGTTGATTCACATGGCTGAGACGATCGGACGGCGACGATCGGGGATCCGCCAGTGAAGCCCGTCCCAATTCCGTCCCAATTTCTGGCAAGAAGTCAGGGTCACCGAACAGAGCAGCGGAATAGATGAAACATTCGACGATACTGATGGCGGCGCTTCTTTCGCTGGCGCCGGCCGCCGCCTTTGCCCATCCGCACATCTTCGTGGAAGCGCGCCTCGAAGTCGTCGCCAGCAAGGACGGCAGTGTCGAGGAGCTGCGCAATGTCTGGCGCTTCGACGAGGTCTTTTCGTCCTCCGTCGTCATGGATTTCGACAAGAACACCGACCTGAAGCTGGAGCCGAACGAGCTCGCGGAGGTCGGAAAGACGGTGAAGCAGTCGCTTGCCGACTACGATTACTACATGAACCTGACGATCAACGGGAAGAACATCACCGTCCAGAAGCCTGACATCATCCATGTCGACTACAAGGAAGGTCAACTGCTGATGTTCTTTGCGGTGAAGCCGGTGGAGAAGATGCCACTCAAGGGCAGGCTCAGCTTCGGCGTCTATGACCCGACGCTCTATACCTCGATCGACTTTCCCACGGACGGTGAGCTCGCGATCGTCGGAGACGGCTTCAAGGCCTGCAAACATCAGGTAGTGCGGCCCGATGCCGACCAGGTGATATCGGAAAACAAACAGTCGCTGACGGACGCTTTCTTCAACGATCCCACCGGCACCAACATGTCCAAACTCTTCGCCACCCGGCTGGAGGTCACATGCTGACAAAACGCCTGCCCCTCATTTTTTCCGCAGTCGTCCTCGCGCTCCTGGCGGCGGCAAGTCTCGCCCATGCGCAATCTCCGCTTGGCATCGGCACGGCGGAGCCGAGCTTCCAGCCGACCGGCGGTCCGCTCGCACCGCTTTTGCTCTATGTGAATTATGAACAGCAGGCCTTCTACCGGGCGCTGACCGGCGCCTTGAAGGCGATGCGTCAAGACCCATGGCAACTGGCATCGCTGATCGGCCTGTCCTTCGCCTACGGCGTCTTCCATGCAGCCGGCCCGGGCCACGGCAAGGCGGTCATCTCCTCCTATATGATTGCCAACGAGATCGAGCTGAAGCGCGGCGTGATGATTTCCTTCATTTCGGCCTTCATCCAGGGCGTGGTGGCGGTAGCGCTGGTCGGCGGCGCCTGGTTGGTGTTGCGCGGCACCGGCATCACGCTGACGGCAGCGACCCACGCGATGGAGATCGCCAGCTTCATCATGGTCATCCTGTTCGGCGGCTGGCTGCTGTTTCGCAAACTGCGCTCGATAGCCGGCAATATGCCACGGCGCCGGCTGATGGCGACGCCTGCCGGCCCGGTCAGCATGATGCTCGACTGGAAGGATAATGCAGCCGAACGCCAGGCCTATGCCTTCAACGGCAAGGCGCAGGCTGTCGAAGCCGGCCACACCTTTGTTCCCGGCATGGTCTGCGAGACCTGCGGCAATGCCCACGTGCCCGACCCGGCCCTGCTCGGCGGCGATAAGTTCAGCGTCCGCGAGGCCTGGTCGGCAATCGTTGCCGTCGGTCTGCGCCCCTGTTCCGGCGCCTTGCTGGTCATGACCTTCTCACTGCTGAACGGGCTCTATCTCGGCGGCGTGCTGTCGATCGTCGCCATGTCGCTCGGCACGGCGATTACCGTTTCCCTACTTGCCACACTTGCCGTCACTGCCAAGAGCGCGGCCGTCCGCCTCTCCGGACGCGGCTCGACCGCCTCGATCTG
This sequence comes from Rhizobium sp. 25PS6, assembly GCF_032464655.1. Lineage (NCBI taxonomy): Bacteria > Pseudomonadati > Pseudomonadota > Alphaproteobacteria > Hyphomicrobiales > Rhizobiaceae > Rhizobium > Rhizobium sp. 25PS6. The sequence goes on along the minus strand of NZ_JAWDIV010000014.1, from coordinate 38,617 downwards.
GGTCGGCAATGCCATCGAAATCCTCGGCGCCGTGCTCGTCATGCTGATGGGCGCCCTGCTGCTTGGGGCCTCGCTGTAGGGTTAAACCTATTTCCCCCGGCTGCGCTGGTAACGCGCCCGCAACCAGAAGACAGCGAAAAACGCCATGATCAGGCAGACGCCGACGACGATCGCCAACGTCGGCGAGAAGTTGCCGATCCACAGAACGATGGTCGGCAGAAAATAGATGACCAGCGCAGCGCTAAGCAGGATGATGCCGGCGGCGGTCGCCTGCGAGCGGCTTTCCGGGCTCATACGAGCCTTTCCTTTTCGAGATCGGCGCGGATATCCTGCAGGCGGCGGATCTGATTGCCCTCGGCGTCGAAATTCGCGGGGGAAAGCCATGCTTCGAAGGCATCGTTGATCACCGGCCATTCGGCATCGATCATCGAGAACCAGGCGGTGTCGCGGTTGCGATGCTTGGAGATCATGTGCTGGCGGAAGACCCCTTCGAAGCTGAAGCCGTAACGCGCGGCCGTCGTCTTGCTCGCCTCGTTCTTATTGTCGCATTTCCATTCGTAGCGGCGGTAGCCGAGATCCTCGAAGACGTGCTTGGCCATCAGGTAATGCGCCTCGGTCGAAAGCGGCGACCGCTTCATCTCGGCCCCGTGCGCCACTCCGCCGATCTCGACGACGCCGTTTGCCGGGTCGGCGCGCATGTAGTTCGCCATGCCGACAATCTTGCCGGTGGCGTTGTCGCGGAAGATATGGGTGAGCCAGCCGGACTTGGTATTGACGGTTTCCAGCCAGCTGGCGAAATCGTCGATACCGGAGAAATCGTCCTGCGCGAAATAGAGAAGCAGCGGGTTGATGCCCATGCCGCCGAGCCCGTCCCACAGCGCCTCGAGATGTTCCGCGCGCCGATAGGGTTCAACCGTGACGAAACGGCCCTTCAGCGTCACCGGCTTCGGCGCCGGGCAGCCCTTGAAATTTGCAAGATCGCGCATGTTCACTCCCCTTTTCGGAAGAGTGGATAGGCCAGCCGCCCGACAAAGGCAACCGGCCTAGATGTCACTGTGACAAGGTCACCTTGGCGGACGACACCGTCGCCTCGATATGGTCGACCAGCTGGTCGGCGAGGCCGAGGCGGCCGGCGAGCAGGTCGAGATAACCGCGCTCGGCGCGTGAATCCGGCTCGATGGTGAGCCGCGAGGCGGTGTAGAGCTCGACGCGCTGTTCTTCCGTCACCGCGGCGGCCACGAGCGCATCGATATCCGTCGGCGAGGCGAGTTCATGCTCGATGAAGGCCGCAGCCTCGCCGCTGACATCGGCGGCCTTGACCTTCTCCATGATGAGGGCGCGTTCGGCATCGTCGATATGGCCGTCGGCCTTGGCGGCGGCAATCATCGCGCGGATCAGCACCAGGGCGAATTCATTGCTGCCGGCAGGCGACGTCGGCCCGAAACCGGATTCGGCAGGCGGCGGCAGAAGCACCGGATTATTGGCCGACGGTGCATCGGAAGGGGCAGCGGGGGCCTGCCCGGCCTGGTAATTCTTGTAGGCTTGGTAACCGAGGCCGGCAATCGCGGCAAGACCGCCGATCGCCAGTGCATTGCCGGCAATACTGCGGCCGGTCTTGGTGCCGAGGAGCGCGGCAGCAATGGCACCGGTCTTCATCGGATTGTTCCTGGCCGTCTGAACGGCATCACCCGCCCTGTCGCGGACCGAGCCGCCGAGACCCGGCACCTGCGAACCCAAGAACTGGTCGAGAAGCTTTTTTGCGTCGAACATTCCTCGTCATCTCCCTGTTGAAACTGGAGGAGTACATAGGTTTGCGACGGCTGAAATACAAACTTGGGGAGCGGGATTGAGCCATGAGGCTCACCCGCCCTTGCCGAAACTCAGGCCTTCAGCGCCGCCGCCTCTGCCGCGAGCTTGGTAATGCCGGCCCAGTCGCCGGCCGCGACCAGTTCCTTTGGCGCCACCCACGAGCCGCCGACGCAAATGACGTTCGGCAGCGAGAGATAATCATTGGCATTCTTCAGCGAAATACCGCCGGTCGGGCAAAACAGCGTGCCGGCAAGCGGCGAGGACAGCGCCTTGAGATAGGCGGCGCCGCCAGCCTGCTCGGCCGGGAAGAATTTCAGCACCTGGTAGCCTTCTTCGCGCAGCGCCATGACTTCGCTGGCGGTCGCAGCGCCCGGAAGCAGCGGCACGTCGGAATCGGCGGCGGCATCGAGCAGTTCCTGCGTCGTGCCCGGGCTGACGATGAACTTCGAACCGGCCTCGACGGCGGCTTCCCAATGGGCGACATTGAGGATAGTGCCGGCGCCGACTTCGGCCCCCTCGACCTCTGCGGCGACAGCGCGCACGGCCTCGAGCGCCGCCGGCGTGCGCATGGTGATCTCGATCGCCTTCAGGCCGCCCGCGACGAGCGCACGGGCCAGCGGCACCGCCGTCTTCGCATCGTCGACGATCAAGACCGGAACGACAGGCTGGAGTTTCAGGATGGAAAGGAGCTTCTCTGTTTTCTCGCCCATGGTCGCGCGACCTCCTTGAAACGATTGAATTCGGACCCCGAATAACGCCCCCGCGGAACCTTGTCGAGATAAAACCGGGTCGCATGCCGAGAAGGGTATGAAATGCGTGGAAATTGGGCTACCGTGCCGCAATCGTCACAAAAGGTTCACCGGTATGGCGAAAGAGATCGAGCGGAAGTTTCTTGTGCGCAGCGATGGATGGCGTTCCGCCGTCGAGACGAAGTCTATCCTCAGGCAGGGTTATATTGCCTCGATGGACGACCGCTCCGTCCGGGTGCGCATCCTCGACGGCAGGAAGGCGAAACTGACGATCAAGATCGGCCGCAGCGCCATCACTCGTGACGAATTCGAATATGACATCCCGATCGCCGATGCCGAAGAGCTGTTGCAGAACGCGATCGGCGTCGTCATCGAGAAGACGCGCCATCGCGTTCCGCATGAGGATTTCGTCTGGGAAGTCGACGTCTTCACCGGCGAGCACCGCGGACTGGTGATCGCAGAGGTGGAGATGACGGCAGAAACTGATGATCCGCCCCTGCCTACCTGGCTCGGCCGCGAAGTGACCGGCGATTTCCGCTATTCCAATCAGGCCCTTGCCACAGAATACGGGCACGACAGGCATGGCCTATCGCATTCGGCCTGACGCCGATTTCACCAAGGCATTCCGCAGCGTCGCGACGGAGCAGCTGGAACGAGCCGTCACTTTCCTTGAGGAACGCCCGGACGGCGCGCATGAGGCGATCCATTCTTTCCGCAAGAACCTGAAACGGCTGCGCTCGCTCTACCGCCTCGTGGCCCGCGAGGTGCCGGATTTTCAGGCCCAGGAAAACGCAAGGCTGCGCGATACCGCACGCTCGCTTTCGGCGATCCGCGACGCTGCCGCCCTCATCGGCACCGCGGAATATCTGCAGCACGCAGCCCGCGGAAAAGAGGAGAGCGAGGCGCTCGGCCGCATCGTCACCATTCTCGAAGGACGCCGTGACTGGATGGTGCAGGCCGAAAGCGGCCTGGAACAGCGGCTCGCGGAAACCTCCGACGTTCTGAAGGAAGCGATCACCGCCCTGGATGCCGTCTCCTTTGATGGCGGCCACCGCAAGAATGCCCGCATACTGGCAAAGAGCTGGCGACGCACGGCGCGGAAGGCGAAGACCGCGCTTGCGGCTTGCCATGGCGAGGCATCGGCCGACGTTTTCCACGATCTGCGCAAACGCACCTACGACTATCGGCTCTACCATGCGCTTTTGCGTGACGTCTGGCCGGGCGCGATGAAGGCCAAGCGCGATGCGGCCAAGGAACTTGTCGAGGATCTCGGCCACATCCACGATCTCACCGTGCTCTCCGAACTGGTCGAGGCCGAACCGCAGCTCTTCACCCGCAATGACGACCTGGCGCATCTGCTCGACATCATCATCTTCCGCCAGCAGGAAGACCGTCGGCAAGCGCTGGTCAAAGCCGAAGCGGTCTTCGCCGATGATGCCGACGAGGAAGCCCAGCGCATCGAGCTTCTCTGGTTGATGGCTGGAAACTGAGAGAAGGCCGCCACTGGCGAAGGCAATTGCGCGGCCCACCGATTTTCTGTATTTCCGGCCTATGACCGACAGCCTGACACACACCAGCCCGTTCCTCGTGGCCGCACTCTACCATTTCGTTTCCGTGCCGCACTTTGCCGGCCTGCAGGCGCCGTTGCAGACGCTTTGCGAGGAGAACGGCGTCAAGGGAACGCTGCTTCTGGCGCATGAAGGCATCAACGGCACGATCGCAGGCCCGGATGCCGGCATTCACGTCGTGCTCGCTTTCCTGCGCGCCCAGCCGGAATTTTCGGGCCTGGAGCACAAGGAAAGCCGCGCCTCGAAAATGCCCTTCCTGCGCATGAAGGTGAAGCTGAAGAAGGAAATCGTCACCATGGGCGTCGAAGATATCGACCCCAACAAGGTGGTCGGCACCTATGTGGCTGCCAAGGACTGGAACGCGCTGATTTCCGACCCCGACACCATCGTCATCGACACCCGCAACGACTACGAGACGGCGATCGGAACCTTCCGCGGTGCGCTCGACCCGAAGACCAAGAGCTTCCGTGAGTTTCCGGAATGGGTGCGTCAGAATCCCGGTCTGCACAACAAGCCGAAGGTCGCCATGTACTGCACCGGCGGCATACGCTGCGAGAAGGCCACCGCCTTCATGAAGGCTGAGGGCTTCGACGAGGTCTATCATCTGAAGGGCGGCATCCTGAAATATCTGGAGGAAGTGCCGAAGGAGGAAAGCCTCTGGGATGGCGCCTGCTTCGTCTTCGACGAGCGCGTGTCCGTCGAGCACGGTTTGAAGGAAGGCGAACACCGGCTCTGCCACGCCTGCCGCAACCCGATCACCGCCGAGGAGATCACCTCGCCGCTTTACGAGGAAGGCGTTTCCTGCAGCCACTGCTACCACGCGCGCACGGACGAGGACCGGCTGCGCTACCGTCAGCGGCAGCACCAGATCGCTCTCGCGAGAAAACGCGGCCAGCGACATATCGGCAGCTGAGCCGGATTCTGTGTGGATCAAGTTTGCTTTCTGAAGATCAGGCCGCCGGTCAGGCTGCGCCGATGCGACGCCGGCCTGTCGGCTCCGCTGCGCGTCGCTCGTTCAGCATCTCGGTGATAAGGTCTGATGTCACGGGCTTTCCGAACCAATAGCCCTGCAGGCAGTCACAGCCGAAGAGGCGCATGGCGATCGCCTGCTCCTCGGTCTCGATACCTTCGGCCGTCACCGGAATATCGAGCGAACGGGCAAGTGCTACCGTCGCCTGCAGCATCTCGCGCTGGCGTCTGTCCTCGTTCACACCCATGACCAGCGAGCGATCGATCTTGATGCGGTCGAAGCCGAACTGCCTGAGATAGCCGATCGAAGAGAAGCCGGAACCGAAATCGTCGAGCGCCACCTTGACCCCCAACCCCTTCAGTCGGTCGATCGACTGGCGGGTGCGCTGCGGATTCTGGATCATGTAGCCTTCGGTGATCTCAAGCGTGATGCGGCCGGCCTCGGTCTCCGTCTGCTTCAGCACGTAGCGCACATAGTCGCTAAAGGCGGGATTGCGGAACTGGCCGGGCGAGACATTGACCGAGACATTGAGTTCCGGCCATTGCTTGGCCGTCTCGCAGGCCTTGCGCAGTACGAACAGGCCGAGCGATTCGATGAGGCCGCTGGTCTCGGCAATCGGGATGAACAGCTCGGGCGAAACAGGACCATGGCCCGGGCGGTTCCAGCGCACCAGAGCCTCGACGCCGGTCATCGCATGTGTGCTCGCATCGATCAGCGGCTGGTAGGCGAGCGTCAGGTCGCCGCTTTCGATCGCCATCCGAAGATCGAGCTCCAGCGCATTACGCTGCTCCCGATCCGCATCCATCGACGGATCATAGAGCATCATCCGCGCGCGGCCGGCCTCCTTCGCTTTGTACATGGCAAGGTCGGAGCGGCGGACCAGCTCTTCGCGCCCGACCGCACCCAAAGGCGACATGGCGATGCCGATACTGGCTCCGACGACGACCACGCGGCGGCCGATCTCTAGCGGCTCGACCAGAAAATCGAGGATCTGTTCGGCAAGCTGCAGGGCGGCGGCATTCTCGCTGTCGGAGAGAAAGGCGATCGCAAATTCATCGCCGCCGATGCGCGCGAGAACCGCACCCTGCGGAATGAGCACAGCGAGCCCGGCCGCGACCGCACGGATCAGCTGGTCACCGGTGCCGTGGCCATAACTATCATTGACTTCCTTGAAGCCATCAAGATCAAGATAGAGGAGCAGCACGTTGCGCTTGGCCTGGCATGCCTCGACGACAAAGCGATCGACGGCGAGCCCGAGACCATCGCGGTTGGAAAGACCGCTCAACCTGTCGCGCAACGCCTCCTCGCGGGCGCTGCCTTCCTCTGCCCTCAGGCGGCGGCCGGCAAGCCAGCCGATGACCAGCAGCACTACGAAGAACAATCCGACGAGGCCGAGAGCCTGGATGACCATCGGCCGCACCTGAGCATAGGCGATATCGCCGGGTGAACGCGAGGTCCAGACGAGCTTGCCGAGCGTTGCCCCCGTCGGATCGACGATCGGTACGCGATAGTCGGCAGCAAAACTCGGCGGCGCCAGCCTCAGCCCGCCGATGACATAGGTCTGGCCGAGCGCGGTCACTCTGTCGTCATCGAGATGGCGGGCGAAAACAAGATAGCGGCGCTGGCCGACGGGCGCATCCAGCGCACCGGACTTTTCCCGCACCAATGCCACGCCGACAGCGGCAATGCCGCGTTTGGTGGTGACGAAGCCGACCGCTTGAGGACGATCGGCCGGGCCGGCCGCCTTCACCCTGTCGAGCAGGACCCAGAGCGACGGCGCGAAGAAATCCGTGAGCGGCTCCTCCATCGGTTTGCCGTCGCGATAGGTCATGATCGCCTTCTTCTCGCCATCGATGACGATCGCCACGTCAAACAGCGAGCTATTGACCGACATCTCGCCGTAATTGCTCACCGTCCAGGCCATACCGTCCGGCGCGTAGACGTTGGCGGCGGCATCGTCCCAGGCGGCATAATCGTCGAGCGTCGCGCCGAGCTGATCCTCGAATGTCTTCACCGCGCCGATCGTCGTTTCGCGCGAGCGCTCGTCATCGAGGAGATTGGCGTTTTCGGTCACGCGTTCGAGTGCCGTCAGCACCATGACGGTGACGACGGCGACGATGACCGCGAAGGAGAAAAGTACGCCGGTGACGGTAATGTGACGGCCTATTCCCGATCCCTTGCTCTGCGACTTTCCGACTGCCTGCATAACAGCTCCCTGACCGGTGCACTTTGCCAGCCAAGGGTTCAAAAACGTTTAAACAACCGCCTGTTGCACGTGTCTGACGATCGATTTTTGTCCGTGCCGCCGGTGGTCGCGAAATTGACGGCAAGCAGCGTCAGCTTGCCGTGCCGCCGGACGGGCAAGTTCAAAAGGCGCCTGGATCAAGTGCCCGCTGGAGTAATTGCGCTAACCCGCTTTGTGATTGCCCTTCGGGAACTGAGCCGCCAGTTCGCGATACCACTTGCCGCTCTTTTTTACCGTGCGTAACTGCGTCTGATAATCGACATGGACGAGGCCGAAGCGCATGCGGTAGCCTTCCGCCCATTCGAAATTGTCCATCAGGCTCCAGGCGAAATAGCCGCGCAGGGGATAGCCGTCCTTGACGAGGTCGGCCACGACGTCGAGGTGATCGCCGAGATAGTCGACACGCATCACATCGTCGACCTCGCCGTCGACGACATCGGTATTGTCGCAGGCGCCGTTCTCGGTGATGTAGCATTCCGGCAGGTCGTAGCGCCGGTAGAGGTCCTCGACCGAGAGCTTCAGGCCCGGCGCATAGATTTCCCAGCCGATATCGGTCTTGACGTCGCTTGCCGGCGGCGCTTCCACCGTCCAGGGGAAATCGCCCTTGCGTTCGGCATCGTCGGTGACCCGCTCGGGCTTATAATAGTTCAGGCCCCACCAGTCGAGTTTCTGGCTGATGAGTTTCAGATCGCCATCCTCGATGACGGGCATGCGATCGCCGAGCGCTTCGACGAATTCCTTGGGATACTCACCCTTGAAGACGGGGTCGAAGAAAGCGCCGTTGTGGAACTGATGCGCTCGCTCGGTGGCGGCGCGATCGGCCGGGCTGTCGGAGCCGGGAATGATCGAGGCGGCATTGAGCACGAGGCCGACCGGCACATTGGGGGCTTCCGAGCGAATCGCCTCGACGCCGAGGCCGTGTGCCAGGTTCATGTAATGCATGGCGTGAAGGGCGGCCTGCATGTTGCGCTCGCCCGGAGCATGGATGCCGTAGAGGTGGCTGAGCCAGACGATGCACCAGGGCTCGTTGAAGGTGGCGACACTGTCAAGGCGATCCCCCAAGCGGTTCATCACCGTCTTGGCGTAGCGCTGATAGGCGTAGGCGGTCGAGCGCGCAGTCCAGCCGCCCTCGCCGGCGAGCAGCAGAGGTAGGTCCCAATGGTAGAGTGTCGCGAAGGTCTTGATGCCCCGCGCCTTGCAGCCGTCAACCAGCCGGTCGTAGAAATCGAGGCCGGCCTCGTTTACCGGACCCGTACCGTCGGGGATAATGCGCGGCCAGGCGATCGAGAACCTGTAGGCTTCGACACCCATCTCCTTGATGAGATCGAGGTCCTGCTCCAGGCGATTGTAGTGGTCGCAGGCAACGTCGCCGTTATCGCGATTATGGACGCGGCCGGGCATATTGCAGAAAGCATCCCAGATGGATGGCTTGCGGCCATCGGCCTTGCTGGCGCCTTCAATCTGGAAGGCGGCGGTGGCAACGCCGAAAGTGAAGTCGCCGGGAAAGCGCTCCGCGAGTTTCTTCGGATCGATCATCTGCAAATCCTATCTCTCAGGTTCAGCCGTTTGCGCCGGATTTAGCCAAGCCCGAGTGCAAAGTACAGGCTGGCGGCGAGAAAATCTGCAACGTTGCAGGAGGAAAAACAGAACAGCTGCAACGCCGCTCCCTATCCGGCAACCACCCTCATAACGGCATTGTCAGCAGTCGTGACTTGGCCGTTGAGACGGAGATCCTTACACGGGAAATGGAATCACAAATGTGAAAGGAATCCAATGCTCTCTTCGTTCCATTCGCTGCAGCCTCATCTGCTGAGCCTGTTGCGCATCGTCTCGTCACTCGTGCTTTTCAGCTACGGAACACAGAAAATCCTGCATTTTCCGGCTGCGGCAAGCGTGCCGCCCGCGGGCTCGCTTTCCTGGATTGCCGGGCTGCTCGAACTCACCTTCGGCTTCCTGGTCCTGGTGGGATTCCAGACTCGTATCGCAGCCTTCGTGCTCTCGGGCCTGATGGCCTTCGCCTATTTCATCGGGCACGCGTCGAAGGGCATCTATCCTGCGCAGAACGGCGGCGTCGCGGCGATCCTGTTCTGCTTCGTGTTTCTTTATCTGGTGGCGGCAGGTGCCGGACCGTTGAGCGTCGACAATCTGCTGAAGCGCGGGCGCACTGCTACTGCCTGACCAAATAAACAAAATGCCGAGACGGCTTGACCCCGCCTCGGCGCTTTCATGGCGCAATCCAGATCGTTAATTCAGACCTTGACCCAGGCGCCGTTCTTCTTCGAAGACGCGACGCAGGCTTCGACGAAAGCCACACCCTTCACGCCGTCATCGACTGTGGGGTAGACCACTGCCTTGTCGACGGCCTTGCCCTTTTTGCGGGCGTTGATCGCATGTGCGGCTTCCGTATAGATCGTCGCGAAGGCTTCGAGATAACCTTCCGGATGCCCGGATGGCACGCGCGTGACACGGCCGGCAGCCGCGCCTGAACCGGCGCCGCCCCGGGTGATCAGCCGCTTCGACTCGCCGAAAGGCGTGTACCACAAGTAGTTCGGGTCCTTCTGGGTCCATTCGAGCCCGCCCTTGGTGCCGTAGACGCGGACCATCAGGCCGTTCTCGTGGCCCGGTGCCACCTGGCTGCACCAGAGCATGCCTTTGGCCGGCTTCTCCGAGCCCTTCGCCTTGAAGCGCAGCATGACATGCGCGTTATCGTCCAGCCGGCGGCCGGGAACGAAGCTGTCGAGATCGGCAGCGAGGCTGTCGAGCTCCAGGCCAGTGATGAAGGCGGCGAGATTATAGGCATGCGTACCGATATCGCCCGTCGAGCCGCCGACGCCGGACTGTGCCGGATCGGTGCGCCAGGCAGCCTGTTTCTGGCCGGTTTGCTCGACCGCTTCCGTCAGCCAGTCCTGCGGATATTCGGCCTGGACGACGCGGATGTCGCCGAGTTCGCCATTCGCGATCATCTCCCGCGCCTGGCGGACCATCGGATAGCCGGTGTAATTATGAGTCAGCACGAACAGCGCGCCGCTCTCGTCGGCGATCTTCTTCAGCTTCTTCGCGTCGGCAAGGTTGGACGTCAGCGGCTTGTCGCAGATGACATGGATGCCGCGCTTCAGGAATTCCTTGGCTGCATCGTAATGCACATGGTTCGGCGTGACGATCGCCACCGCCTCGATGCCGTTCTTCAGCTTCGCCTCGCGGATTGCCATCTCGCGGTAGCTGGAATAGGTCCGCGACGGATCGAGGCCGAGGTCGCGGCCGGATGCGATCGCCTTTTCGGACGAAGCCGACAGCGCGCCGGCGATGAGATCGTACTGATCGTCGATGCGTGCCGCGATACGGTGCACCGCGCCGATAAACGCGCCCGCGCCGCCGCCCACCATACCGAGCCGGATGCGCGGCTCGCGGGTCTGTTCGGATGATGCTTCGATTGCCATTGATTCCTCCTGAAATTTGAACTTGGTGCGGAATGCCCCCTCATCCGACTGCCGCCACCTTCTCCCTGCTCGCGGGGAGAAGGTGTATGCCGCGGCGTCTTTTCCGCTCTCGACGCTTGGTCGGGCAAGTCCCCTCGCCCCGTTTACGGGGAGAGGGTCAGGGTGAGGGGCAACCAACCAATATGAACTGATTTAGGAAAGCCCCAGCATCCGCCGATTGGCCGCCTGGTCTGTGCCGCTGCCGGCGAAATCGTCGAAGGCTTTCTCGGTGACGCGGATGATATGGGCGGCAACGAATTCGGCGCCTTCGCGGGCACCGTCCTCCGGATGCTTCAGCGCACATTCCCATTCGACCACCGCCCAGCCGTCGAAATTATTCGCCGTCATCTTCGAAAACACCGCGCCGAAATCGACCTGGCCGTCGCCGAGAGAGCGGAACCGGCCGGCGCGTTCGACCCAGCCCTGATAGCCGCCGTAGACGCCCTGGCGTCCGGTCGGATTGAACTCCGCATCCTTGACGTGGAACATCTTGATGCGGTCCTTGTAGATGTCGATATTGTCGAGATAATCGAGGCACTGCAGGACATAGTGCGAGGGATCGTAGAGCATGTTGGCGCGCGGATGGTTCTTCACCCGCTCTAGGAACATCTCGAAGGTGATGCCGTCATGCAGGTCCTCGCCCGGGTGGATCTCGTAGCAGACGTCGATACCGTTCTCGTCCGCATGGTTGAGGATCGGCGTCCAGCGGCGGGCAAGCTCGTCGAAGGCAGTCTCGACCAGACCGGCAGGACGCTGCGGCCAGGGATAGATGAAGGGCCAGGCAAGCGCGCCGGAGAAGGTCGCATGCGCCGTAAGCCCGAGGTTCTTGGATGCGGTCAGCGCCATCTTGACCTGCTCGACCGCCCATTCCTGACGCGCTTTCGGATTGCCACGCACCTCCGGTGCAGCAAACCCGTCGAAGGCTTCGTCATAGGCCGGGTGAACGGCGACGAGCTGGCCTTGCAGATGGGTGGAGAGTTCGGTGATCTCGATGCCGTTTTCGCGCGCCTTGCCGGCGAATTCGTCGCAATAAGCCTTGGATGTGGCAGCCTTCTTCAGATCGATCAGCTGGCTGGCCCAGGTCGGCACCTGGACGCCCTTGTATCCGATGTCGGCCGCCCATCTGGTGATGGCGTCCCACGAATTGAAAGGAGCAGTATCGCCCGCGAACTGGCCAAGGAAAAGGCCGGGGCCCTTGATCGTCTTCATGTCAGATTCCTCCCTGAATATCGACCGTAAACGTTTCTGAAGTGTTGTAGCACGCTATTTGGCGGGAGCAAGGCGCCTCCTCGCCCTTGCGTCGAATTTGGCGCGAGGCCAAATGCGATATGGCTGCGAGCTAATCATGATGGGCTTTGGCGGGCAAGAGGTACGTGCAGCATTTTCGGCCAGCCGCTGTATGGAAGCATAAAAAATGCGCCCATCCTTTCGAATGGGCGCTTGTCTCAAGTCGATGGATTAGAACGGCGAATCCGGGAAATAGAAGTCCTTGGCATTCTCCTTGGTGACGAGCGTCGCATCCAGAATGTAGCTGCCATGAACCGGAACCTGATCGTAGAGGGCCGCCGCCGTCAGCTCCATTGCCGTGCCGACCATTGCCGGCGGATAGAGAACGTCGACGGGGATCATCTTGTCGCCGTCCATGACCTTCTTGACCATGTCCTTGGAGCCGGCGCCGGCGACGACATACTTGATGTCTGTGCGCTTGGCCTGCTCGATCGCCTGAAGAACGCCGACGGCCATGTCGTCGTCCTGGCACCATACGACGTCGATCTTCTGGTACTTGGTCAGGTAGTCCTGCATGACCTTGAAGGCATCGTCGCGGTTCCAGTTGCCATATTGGCGGTCGAGAACCTTGACGTTCGAGCCGGCAATGCCCTTATCGAAGCCGTCCTGGCGCTGCTGATCGATCGGGATCGGCAGACCGCGGATGATGACCACTTCGGCGTCCGGCGTCGTGTCCTTGATGTACTTGCCGGCGACTTCGCCGAGAGCCGGGTTGTTGCCGGCGACATAAAGGTCGCGCACGGAATTGTCGTTGTTGCTCGGCGCGCGGTCGACGAGGGCGACGAACTTGCCTTTGGCCTTGACTTCCTTGATGGCGTTGACGAGCGGATCCGGGTCCGACGGCAGGATGACGAGGGCGTCGATGCCTTGCGTATCGAGATCCTGCACGGCGTTGGCCTGGCTGGCGGCGTCCGGCGAGGTCTTGACGATGACGTTGAGACCGGGATGTTCGGCCATCAGAAGCTTGGCGACGCGTTCGGCATGGAACACGACGCCCGACGTCCAACCGTGGTCGGCGGCCGGAATGGATACGCCGATCGTGAATTTCTTGTCCTGGGCGTGAGCGGCGCCGGCGAACGTCACCGCCGCAACCGCCAGACCCAACATCAATTTACGCATGCTATTTCCTCCCAATAAGGTCAGGGACTTTTCCATACGGGACCGGACGCCCTGTAAGTCCGGTCAATTCATGATTTGGCAATTCAGGCTTTGCGCACCAGCGAGCGCTGGACGAACATGGCGATGATGATGATTGCACCCTGGATGGCGCCGATCAGATACTCGCTGATGAAATTCGAAAGCAGCATGATGTTGCCGACCAATTCGAGAATAAAGGCGCCGCAGATCGTGCCCCAGACCCTGCCCGCGCCACCCTTGAGCGCCGTGCCGCCAACGACGACGGCGGTGATCGCCTGCAGTTCCCACAGGATACCTGTCGTCGCCGAGGTCGAGCCAAGACGGGGAACGTAGAGCAGCACGGCAATGGCGACGCACAATCCCTGGATGACGAAGGCAATCGTCCGCACACGGTTGACCGCGATGCCCGAATAGCGGGCGACATCGCTGTTTGATCCGACCGCGACGACGTGGCGCCCGTAACGGGTGCGGTAGAGGATGAAGGCAGCAACCGCCGTCACCGCCAGGATCACTACGATCGGCACCGGTATGCCGGCGATATTGCCGAAATAAGCAGGGCGATAGAGCGTCTGGATATCCGCGGAGCGAAGCGTGATCGCGCCGCCCTGCGACAGCCATGTCGTCAGGCCGCGATAGATGCCCATCGTGCCGAGCGTCGCGATGAACGGCTCGATCCTGCCGACCGTCGTGATCAGGCCGTTCGCCAGGCCGCAGAGTGCGCCGGCAACCATGGTGAAGACGACCGCGACCACCAGCATCAAAGCAGGGTTTTCGATGGCGCCTGAGTTCATCAGCAGGATCATCAGGCTGGCGACGAAGGCCACCATCGAGCCCACCGACAGGTCGAGATCCCCCGCCGATATCACGAAGGTCGCACCGACCGCGATAATGGCGATGAAGGCGCTGCGCGTCGCGACATTGGCAAGGTTGGTGATGCCGATGAAATTAGGATTGACCAAGGCTCCGACGATCAGCAGCAGCGCCAGGGCGACAAAGGGCGCGACCGCACGCAGGTCGACATCCCGCCAGGATCGGCGCCGGATTTCCCTGGTCTCCTCGTTGACACTCATTTCCAAAACCAACCTCCCGTCCCATATTTTCTGGGAATCTTATCTGTCACCCTGATCGGTAAAGCCCTGCTTCAGCCTTCAGGCAGCTGCCTTCTTCTTGAGCCCGGCGGCGTAACGCATGATCTCCTGCTCGGAAATCTCCTCGCCCTCGAGCACGCCGACGATACGCCCTTCGCGCATCACCGCCACTCTCGTGCAGAGGCCGATGACCTCCGGCATCTCCGACGACACGACGATGATTGACCGGCCGTCCCGGGCGAGTGCCGAGATGAAATGATAGATCTGCTGCTTGGTGCCCACATCGATGCCGCGCGTCGGCTCGTCGATGATGATGATCTGAGGTTCGGTCTCCATGACCTTGGCGAGCAGCAACTTCTGCTGGTTCCCCCCCGACATCCGGCCGGCGACGATATTGCTGTCGCGAACCCTGATATCGAAGCGGCGTTTGGCCTTTGCCATCGCGGCCGCCTCGCTGCCCGGGCTGAGATAACCGTGGCGAGCGTGCCTTCCAAGCGATTGCAGTGTCAGATTGGTCACCATGCCGGAGCGCAGCAAGAGGCCTTTCGACTTGCGGTCCTTGGTCATATAGGCGAGCCCGCAGCGATTGGCGGCATGGACGTCGCCGGAGGGAACCGTTTCGCCCTTGATGACCACCTCGCCCTCGAGACGGGTCCGCAACCCGGCGATTGCTTCCATCAGCTCGGTGCGGCCGGAGCCGATCATGCCTGAAAAACCGATGATCTCGCCCTTGCGCACCTCGAAGCTCGCGTCATTCACATAGCCCGTGGACAACGACGCGACCCTGAGGACAATCTCCTCGTCGATATCAGGCTCGACCTTGGCGGGATAGAGGCTGGAGAGTTCGCGGCCGACCATCAGCTGCGCGATCGATTCTCCGTCCAGAACGGATGTCGGTGAAGTCTTGATCCATTGGCCATCGCGAAGGACGGTGACCCGGTCGGTCAACTCCATCACTTCGTCGAGTTTGTGGGACACGAAGACGAAGCTGGTACCCTGGTCGCGAAGTTTGCGAACCTGCTTGAACAGCATGCTGGTCTCTTCACTCGACAGCACTGCTGTCGGTTCGTCCATGAACACCACCCGCGCATCGCGGCTGATTGCCTTGGCGATTTCGACCATCTGCTTGTCGGCGATGGAAAGTGTGCTGATCAGCGCATTCTCATCAACATGCGAACCGAGCACATTGAGAACCTTGCGTGTCTCCGACCGCATATATTTGCGATCGAGCACGCCGAAGCGCGTGACTTCGCGCCCGAGAAAAAGGCTCTCCGTCACGGTCAAATGTTCGGCGAGGTTGAATTCCTGGTGAATGATGACGATGCCGAGCGCCTCGGCGGCGCCATTCGGCGGCAGGACGACCGGCTTGCCGTCGAGCAGTATTTCGCCGGAACTCGGCTGTTCGAAACCGGACAATACCTTGACAAGCGTGGATTTTCCGGCGCCATTTTCACCCATGAGTGCATGGATTTCGCCGGCGCGGAGATCGAAGTTCACGCTGAAGAGAACCTGCACTCCACTGAAGGATTTGCATATGCGCCTGGCGGACAGCACCACGGGTGCGGTGTCGGCAGCTTCCACAGTCATCCGGTCCTCCCAAAGCGGCATCCCACCCGCTCTGGGGCTTATGTAAACCTTTACATACATCATGTAAAGGTTTACATCGTTGATTTACACAGATCAGTTGAAGCATGCCTTTGACCTCTCGACAAGTCTGTGTAGTGTCGCGGCGAAGACAGCCCCAAGGCAGAGCCAAGTGTCGAATTCCACGCCCGCAACCATCGAAGACGTCGCCCGGATCGCCGAGGTCTCCATCGCGACGGTTTCCCGGGCAATCCACATGCCGGAGAAGGTCGCCAACTCCACCCGCCTCAAGGTCAACCAGGCGATCGCCATCACCGGCTATACGACCAACGCCATGGCGCGCAGCCTGAGGCTTGGCCGCTCCAACATGATCCTCGTCGTGGCGCCCGATATCGGCGATCCCAATTTCTCCAACATTCTCGTCGGGCTGGAAAACGAAGCGCGAGCTCACGGCTACGGCATCCTGATCGGCCACACGCAGAACGATGCGCAGCGCGGTCTGGAATATCTGAAATTCTTCAATTCCAACCAGGCGGCCGGATTGATCCTGTTCACCGGCATCCTGCCCTTCGGGCATCAGACCATGACCGCGCGGCTGCCGCCGAGCGTCGGCGTTTTCGAGCCCGTCTTCAACGGCGGCATTCCCTATGTCGGCGTCGACGACACCGAGGGCGCTCGCAAAGCGGTGGATCTGCTGCTGGCCGAAGGGCATCGCAAGATCGCCTTCATCGGCGATTCGCGCACCCGGCTTGCCTATACCAGACGCCGCATGGGTTACGATGCCGGTCTCGACGCAGCAGGCATCCCGCCCGACACCAGGATCGTGCTCGAAGGCGACGGCACGATCGAAAGCGGGCGGCATGCGGTCGAACAGCTTTTCATGCGCGACACGCTTCCAACCGCCTTCATGTGCGTGAACGACCAGACGGCGATCGGCGTCATGATTGGTCTCGGCGCGCGAGGCTACGACATTCCGCGGGATTTCTCGGTGACCGGTTTCGACGACGTGCCGCAGGCCGTCTTCATATCCCCACCGCTGACCACGGTCCGCCAGCCGAGAACGGCAATCGGCAAGCAGGCAATGGCGCTGCTGCTGGAACTTCTGTCCGATGGCCGGCCGGCCGAAACGGAAATCCTGCTGAGGCCGGATCTGGTGGTTCGGAACTCAGTCTCGGCGCCGTCGCGCAACTGGTCGAAGCGTTGAACCCATATCGCTGAGCGCTTAAGGCGCATTTAGCCGGCAAAATTGCGCCGGCGACCAATGGCCGCCGACGCACTTTATCAAACGTAACGGTTGACGACGTTCTCCAGCAGTTCCTGCTTGCCCGACCGTGGCTGCGGGTTCACGTCGTGGCTCTCGACATAGTGGGTGATCTCATCCAGCGAGTACTCGCCGCGGAAGAGCTTCTGCGCCTCGGCGGATTCCCAGCCGGCGTAACGATCGGCGAGCGGCTGCGACAGAGCCTTGTCCTCGATCATCCTGGCAGCAGCCTTCAGGCCGCGAGCGCAGCAATCCATGCCGCCGATATGGCCGATCAGCAGATCCGCCGGGTCGAGAGACTGACGGCGCAGCTTCGAGTCGAAGTTGGTGCCGCCGGTCTTGAAGCCGCCACCAGCCAGAACATGGTAGTAGGCGAGCGCCATTTCGGGAACATTGTTCGGGAACTGGTCGGTATCCCAGCCGGACTGGTAGTCGTTGCGGTTCATGTCGATCGAGCCGAAGATGCCGAGCGCATTGGCAAGCGCCAGCTCGTGCTCGAAGGAGTGGCCGGCAAGGATCGCGTGACCCTGCTCGATATTGAGCTTCACCTCGTTTTCAAGGCCGTGCTTCTTGAGGAAGCCATAGACGGTGGCAACGTCGTAGTCATACTGGTGCTTGGTCGGCTCCTGCGGCTTCGGCTCGATCAGGATCGTGCCCTTGTAGCCGATCTTGTGCTTGTATTCGACGACGAGGTTGAGGAAGCGGCCGAGTTGGTCGAGCTCGCGGCCAATATCGGTGTTGAGCAGCGTCTCGTAACCTTCGCGGCCGCCCCAGAGCACGTAGTTTTCGCCGCCGAGCTTCTGCGTGGCGTCGATGCAGGTCTTTACCGTCGCGGCTGCGAAAGCGAAGACGTCAGGATCCGGATTGGTCGCAGCGCCCGACATATAGCGGCGGTGGGAGAAGAGGTTCGCCGTGCCCCAGAGCAGCTTGGTGCCGGTTGCGGCCTGCTTCTCGGCGAAATAATCGACGATCTCGTTGAGGTTTTTAGTGTTCTCGGCAAAAGTCTTGCCTTCCGGACGCACGTCGGCGTCATGGAAGCAGTAATAGGGCGAGCCGAGCAGCGAGAAGAATTCGAAGGCGACGTCGGCCTTGAGCTTGGCGGCCTTCATCGTGTCCTCGAACCAGGGACGCAGGAAGGTCTGCCCGCCGAAGGGATCGCCGCCCGGCCAGGTGAAGGTGTGCCAGTAGGCCACCGCAAAGCGCAGATGGTCCTCCATGCGCTTGCCCATGACGATCTCGTCCGGCTGGTAATGGCGGAAGGCCAGCGGATTGGTGCTGTCCGGGCCTTCGTATTTTACTTTCTGAATATCGCCGAAAAATCCGGTGCTCATTTTGGTTCTCCTTGGGTTCGTATCTGTTGGCAGTTCCGAATTCTTGTCTACGCCAGGGGCTCCCTCATCCGCCTGCCGGCACCTTCTCCCCGATGGGGAGAAGAGACTCGCTGCGGCGCTTCTTTTCCCTTCTCCCCTGGGGGAGAAGGTGGCCCGAAGGGTCGGATGAGGGGGCCGCCGTCTCAGTTCTCAGTGCGCCAGCGACTTGATCGCCGGGTACAGCGCACGATAGCGCTTGTAAGCATCCTCATACGCGCCGCTCAGCGACGCCACCGGCTCGATCGTGCCCGCCGTCACCGGCGGCGTGCAGACCGTGATCGGATCTGCGCCCGTTGCCGCGATCAGGCCGAGGCGGGCAGCGCCGAAGGCCGCGCCGAAATCGCCGTCGGCCGGCAGATCGACCGGAACGCCAAGCGCGGTCGCGATCGACGCCAGCCAGTAACGCGAGCGCGAACCGCCGCCGATTGCCGTGACGCGGGAGATGCCGGTGCCGGCCGAACGCAGCGCTTCGAGATTATCGCGGATGGCGAAGGCGACGCCTTCGAGCACCGCTTGAGTGAGAACGACACGACTGCTTTCATGTTCAAGGCCGATGAAGGCGCCGCGGATGACGGCATCATTGTGCGGCGTGCGCTCGCCGGAGAGATAGGGCAGGAAAGAGACGCCGGTAGGCGCCTTCAGCGTCTCGCCGAGTTCGCCGGTGAGATCGGCGGCCGACTTGCCGGTCACGCCGGAATGCCAGTTCAGCGCATCGGTCGCCGACAGGATGACGCCCATCTGGTGCCAGGTGTTCGGCAGCGCGTGGCAGAAGGCATGCACGGCGCTTTCTGGCTTCGGCAAATAGGAACCGTTGGCGGCAAAAAGCACGCCTGATGTGCCGAGCGAGACGAAGGCGGCGCCATCGCTGACCGTGCCCATGCCGCAGGCCGAGGCCGCGTTGTCGCCGGCACCGCCGGCAACGATGACATCACCTGATATACCCCATTGCGCCGCCAGTTCGGACCGCAGCTTACCAGCCTGCTCGGTGCCTTCGACGAGCGCCGGCATCTGCTCCTCGGAAAGCTTGGTGGCGGCCAGCAGTTCGGAGGACCAAGCGCGCTTGCCGGTGTCCAGCCAGGAGGTGCCGGCCGAATCCGACATTTCCGAGATATAGTCGCCGGTCAGCCAGAGACGCAGATAGTCCTTCGGCAAGAGCACCTTGGCGATCTTGCCGAAGACATCGGGCTCATGCTTTTCGATCCAGGCGAGCTTCGGCGCCGTAAAGCCGGGGAAGACGATGTTGCCAGTGAGCGCGCGAAAGCGCGGATCGGCATCAAGTGCCGCGGCCTCGACGTAGCTGCGCGTATCGTTCCAGAGGATGCAGGGGCGCAGGACCTTGTCGGTGGCATCGATGAGCGTTGCGCCATGCATCTGCCCGGAAAGGCCGATGCCCTTGACCGCCGCCAACTCCTTCGGGTGTTTTGCCTTGAGGCCGGCGACAGCCTCCTCCGTGGCGCGCACCCAGTGGGCCGGCTCCTGCTCCGACCAGCCGGAATGCGGACGCGACACGTCGAGCGAACCGTTGGCCGAGCCGACGATCTTCTGATCACCGTCGATCAGCATCGCCTTGACGCCGGAGGTTCCGAGATCGAGACCCAGATACATGTGGTGTTTCTCCCTTTGCCGTTACGGCAGATTGTCTTTCAGGAATATGTCGAGGCGGATGCGCTCCTGCGCTTCGATGACGGCAAGTCCGTCCGCCTTGGCTTTCAGCACCCGGATCGCGCTGCGCACCTCATGGCCGGCATCCTGATTGAGGATCGCATCGATCGTGTTGTCGATCAGTGCTGCGCGTGTATGGGCGGTCAGTTCGTGGGCAATCACGGTCAGCACGCGGTCGACGGCCTTCTCCTTCAACGCCCGGATCAGGCCGCGGTTGCCGGCGCCGAGGCTGTAGACGCCGATGATCCCGGCATTCCTCGAAAGCGCGTCGGCAACGAGCCTGTGGGCGACCTCCGGGTCGTCGCGGCCTTCGAGAACCGGCAGGATCGCAAGATCGGGAAATTCCTCGGCCATGACAGCGGTGAAGCCCTCCAGCCGCTCGCGATGGTCGCGCACCAGCATGGAGCCGGCGAGCACGGCGATTTCACCCTTTCGCGGCCCGAGGAATCGTCCGAGCAGACGCGCGGCTGTGCGGCCGGCGGCGATATTGTCGACGCCGGCATAGTGATGGCGTAGCGACCCCGTGAGATCGGACACCAGGGTGACGATGGGAAAGCGCTCGCGCACCAGCCGGTCGACGGCGGCGCGCACCTCAGGCGCATCGGTCGCAACCAGTGCGATGCCACAAGGCTTTTCCCGGGAAAGACCCTCGAGCACGGAGACAAGGGCGGCGGGATCGAAGGCCGGCACCTCGATGGTGCGGATATCGGTGCGCTCGGCCGACGATCGGAGGACTGCCTGGCGGATCTCGGCATTCAGCCCGTGCATGAAGGAATTGTCGCTGGCCGGGAGGATGAAGACCAGCGGATAGGTGCGCCCCTTGGCAAGATTGGCGGCGGCGACGTCTCTGACATAACCGAGATCGCGGATCGCGGTCTCGACCTTTTCCCGCGTGACGTGGCGCACACCGGGGCGCTGGTTGAGAACCCGGTCGACAGTCGCCAGACTGACACCGGCGGCGGCGGCGATATCGTGAACGGTTGGCCTCATCATTCCTCCTGACGAGACCATTAGCGCCAATTTTGATGTACGTAAATCAAAAAATCGAACAGACCGGTTCCACGTCGTTTTTTGGGACTGGCGGGTATCATCGGGCGGACGGCACGGCGCGAAAACAGCAAACAAAAAAGGCCCTCCGAAGAGGGCCTTTTCAAGGGGCGGCAGGCCGGAGGTCAGTGGCCGCCACCGCCTCCCCCGCCTTGCGGCGCGGGTTTCTTGATCATGGCGACACCGAGGATCATGGCAAGGAAGAGTGCGGTCAGGATCAGGAACACGTCGCTGAAGGAGAGAATGATCGCCTGTTTGGTGGCAAGGCCGACCATCTGCTTGATCGCGACCGAGGCGCCGTCCATGCCATAGGTGTTGAAGTTGGCGGCCATGTTGTTCATCTGGTCGATCGCCGCCGGATTGCCCCAGTCCATATTCTCCCGCAGCCGCTCGTAGTGCACGTCCTGCCGGTTGGTGAGCACGGTGTTGATGACCGCGAGGCCGACGGCGCCGCCGAGGTTTCTGGTCAAGTTGAACAGGCCGGAAGCGCCGCGGATGCGCGAGGGCGGCATCGTACCGAGTGCGATGTTGTTGATCGGCACCATGCACATCATCAGCCCGAAGCCGCGCAGGATCTGCGGGATGAAGAGTTCGTAGAAATCCCAATCCGCCGTC
Source organism: Rhizobium sp. 25PS6 (assembly GCF_032464655.1). Taxonomy (NCBI): domain Bacteria; kingdom Pseudomonadati; phylum Pseudomonadota; class Alphaproteobacteria; order Hyphomicrobiales; family Rhizobiaceae; genus Rhizobium; species Rhizobium sp. 25PS6. Next base: position 16,749 of record NZ_JAWDIV010000014.1, on the reverse strand, counting down.
AGATGCATCATGATGAAGGTGCCGGCGGCGAAGCTGACAAAGCCGATCACCATCATCAGGCGCAGATCCATCTTGGTCGACAGCCGCCCGGCGATGGGCGCGGTGAAGAACATCGCAAGTCCGGAGACGAACATCGTCTCGCCGATCATCAATGAGTCATAGCCGCGGATGCGCCCGAGATAGACCGGGTAGATATAGGTGAGGCCATAGAGGCCGATGCCCATGACGAAGGAAAACACCGAACCGAAGGAGAAATTTCGGTTCGCAAAGGCCTTGAGGTCGACGACCGGGAAATCCACCGTGAAGGCGCGATAGAAAAAGACGATGGCTGCAGCACCGGAAGCGACTGCCGCTATGGTGATGTAGCTGTCGTTGAACCAGTCGTTGGAATTGCCCTCTTCGAGCACATATTCAAGGCCGCCGAGGAAGACGCCCATCGAGAACAGCCCCCACCAATCGAACTTCTTGAAGAGCGACAGTTCCGGCTTGTCGAAATCGATGAAGTTCCAGGTGACGATCGTGACGATGATGCCCGGAATGATATTGACGAGGAACAGCCAGTGCCAGGAGAAGGCGTGGCTGAGATAGCCGCCGACGGTCGGGCCGATGGTCGGCGCCAGCGTGGCGATCAAGCCGATGATCGGCGAGACGATGCTGCGCTTCGACGGCGGGAAGATGGTGAAGGCGGCCGCGAAGACCGACGGGATCATGCCGCCGCCGATGAAGCCCTGGATGACCCGGTAGACGATCATCTGGTCGATATTCGTCGCGGTCGCGGCAAGCGCGCTCGCCATGGTGAAGCCGGCAGCCGAGATCGCGAAAAGATAACGCGTCGAGATGATGCGCGCCAGCGTGCCCGAAAGCGGGATCATGATCACTTCGGCGATCAGATAGGACGTCTGCACCCAGCCGATCTCGTCGCTGCCGGCCGAAAGGCCGGCCTGGATCTCCGCAAGCGAGGCCGAGACGATCTGGATGTCGAGGATCGACATGAACATGCCGACCACCATCGCGAAGAAGGCGATAAGCTTCTTCGGATCCATGCGCTCGTCGGCACGGGCGGGTGCCGCCGGCATCATTCCCGCCGTTGCTGTCGCGCTGCCGGCCATCAGATCACCTCTGCCTTTCCTGAAGGCTTACTTGCTCGGCGCCGTACGGGTGTCGACATCGACGACGACGCTCAGGCCCGCGCGCAGACGGCCGCTGTCGAGCGTATCCTGCGGCAGCGCAATGCGCACCGGCACGCGCTGGATCACCTTGGTGAAGTTGCCGGTAGCGTTTTCCGGCGGCAGCAGCGAAAAGACCGAGCCGGAAGCCGGCGAGATCGACTCGACGGTGCCGACGATCGGATGGTCGTCATAGGCATCGACATGGACGTTGACCTTCGAGCCCGGCACCAGATGCTGGATCTGCGTTTCCTTGAAATTGGCGTCGATATAGAGTTGTCGCACCGGAACGAGCGCCATCAGGCGCTGGCCAGGAGAGACGAGGTCGCCTTCCTGGACGGAGCGGTTGCCGACAATCCCGTCATAAGGCGCCTTGAGCACGGTGAAGGAAAGGTCACGGACGGCCTTGTCGCGCGAGATCTCAAGCGAACGGACCGAGCCTTCGGCTTCCTTGCGCTGGGCCTGGAGGATGGTGATGTTGGCCTGTGCGGCGGTGATGTTGGCGTCGCCGCCGGCAAGATTGGCCTTGGCCTGGTCGAGGGCGATATTGGCATTGTCGAGATCGGCGGCGGTGCCGACCGACTTCGCCTGAAGGTCGCTCTGGCGCTTCTGGGTGATTTCGGCACCGCGAACGGCCGCTTCGAGTGCCACCTTCTGCGCCTGCGCCTGCACGAGGCTCGCATTCGCGCCTTCGATCTGCGCGTCAATACGCTGCAGAGAAAGCTGTTCGGTGACGATTTGGGCCTGGGCCAAGTCGAGGGCGTTCTGATAGTCGCCGTTATCAAGCATGGCAAGAACGTCGCCCGCTTTGACTTCCTGGTTGGCGACAACGTTCACCTTCGCGACGTAGCCCGTGACCTTCGGCGAAATCGTTGCGATATCGCCTTCGATATAGGCGTCGTCGGTCGACACCATGAAGCGGCCGTTCGTCCACCATTCGTAACCATACCAGCCGCCGCCCGCGAGAAGGGCGAGCACGACGATCGGCAGCACAAGGCTGCGGCGCTTCTTCGCAGCCGCGGGTGCGGTGACCGAAGCCGGCGCCGACTGCGCGAGAGCTGAAGGAACTTCGCGGGCTTCCGCCGTCGGAGCTTCTACGGCCGCGACATCGGCCTTTACCTCTTCGGTCCCGGCGTTTTCGCTGACGATACGCGCGACGTTGCTCTTCTGGTTGCTCGACATGGCCACTTTACCGATCTGGAAGTAAATAATCGAACTGAACGGTTCGGTTCAGTTGACTTAAACCTGTTTTATCGTCATATCAAGATGCATAGAACCAATCGGTTCGATTTCTTTTAAAGAACATGCGAAACCGTCAACACGGTTAAGAGGACATGACGCTGACACCCGACCACGCTGCCGTATTCAGTCCTCCCGCTGCCGGAGGCCGATTTGCCGCAGGCGAAGATCCGGCCAAGCGCCAGCAGATCCTCGCCGGCGCCAAGCGCGTCTTCATGAAGATGGGCTTCGACGCCGCCAGCATGAACGACGTGACCCGCGAGGCCGGAGTCTCCAAGGGAACGCTCTACGTCTATTTCACCAACAAGGAAGAACTGTTTTCGGCGATGATCGAGACCGAGCGCGCCGCCTTCGTGGCGGCTGTGCGCACGGCGCTTGCCGAACATGACGATCCCGAAGCCGGCCTGTACGAATTCGGGATAAGCTTCGTTACCCATATGACCGATGAAAAGGTCATCAGCGCGATGCGCACCGTGCTCGGCGTTCGAGACCGCATGCCTGAGCTCTGTCAACGCTTCTTCAAGGGGCCGGTCAATCTGCGCACCATCATGCGCGATTTCCTGGAACGCCATATCGCCGAAGGCACACTCGAGATCGATGACATCGATCTCGCCGCCGGCCAGTTTCTCGATCTTGCCAGCGGCAGTTTCTTCAAGCTGCGCCTGTTCGGAAGCATGGAAGAGCCGCCGCCGCTTGACGAAATCGAGCGCGTCATCCGCGGCGCGATCCGGGTCTTCATGGCCGCCTACGGCGCGCGCCGGCACGAGACGGCCTGACTGCACCCTTGATTGCTGTCCTCCATCGGCCAAAATTCCGCAACTACGATCAAACCCGGCTGCCGGCTTTTCTTTAAAGAAGAAGCCGCAACCAGGGGAGTGAGAATGAGCGCCGTCGGACGGGCGATCTGGTTCATCGAGAGCCATTTCGAAAGCGATATATCGCTGGAAGAGATATCGGAAGCAGCCGGATTGTCGCGCTACCATCTGTCGCGCGTCTTCGGGCTCGTCACCGGCCACTCGATCAGCGGCTATATAAGAGGGCGCCGCCTCAGCCGCGCCGTCCCGACACTGGTCGGCGGTTCATCCACCATTCTCGAGGTTGCGCTTTGCGCCGGCTACGGCTCGCACGAAGCCTTCACCCGTGCCTTCCGCGACCAGTTCGGCATGACGCCGGATGCGGTGCGCAGACAGGGGCACGCCCGTAACCTTGTCTTGCTGGAGCCGATCAGAATGGACCCCGCCCACCTCAACGACCTCGAACCGCCCCGCTTCGAAACCCTTCAACCGATGCTGTTTGCCGGCTTGCAGGAGACCTACCCCTATGGCGGCAATGCCGCCATCCCCTCCCTCTGGCAGAAATTCAATGCCCATTTCGGTCATATCTCCGGCCAGAAAGGCAACGTCGCCTACGGCATCTGCACCCATATCGATGGTGAAGCAGAGAAATTCCGCTATATGGCCGCGGTTGAAATTTCCGATGCCGGCGATCTGCCGGCGGATTTTGCAACGCTCAAGCTTCCGGGCCAGCGTTACGTCGTCTTTGCCCATCGCGGCCATGTCTCCGGCATTCCGGCGACCATGAACCGGATATTTGGCGCATGGTGGCCAACCTCAGGCCTGGAGCACGGCGAGACACCCGACATGTTCGAACGCTACGACGAGCGCTTCGACCCCTATACCGGCATGGGCATCACCGAAATCTGGTTGCCGGTCAGAGCATGATGCCGGAAAGTGTCAGCGGTTTTCGGACGACATCATGCTCTAACTCTTTAATCTGGAACGGGATTCAAATTTAAGGCCGCCCCGGCCTTAAATCATCCTGTTCTAGGGAATAAAAGTCACATCGGTTTCGTATACCCCCTTGCGGCGCTTGCCTGAGAGGCCGGCAACATTACATTGCGAGCGTCAATACTTACGTGACGCAAAAGGGATATATGCTGATGCAGGAAATCATGACGCTCATTCAGGATCCGGCCGCCTGGGTGGCGCTCATCACGCTGGTGGTGATGGAAGTCGTTCTCGGGATCGACAACCTGATCTTCATTTCCATTCTCACCAACAAACTGCCGCCCGAGCACCGGGAGAAGGCCCGCAAGATCGGTATCGGTCTTGCGCTCGTCATGCGTCTCGTCCTGCTCGGCACCATCGCCTGGATCGTGCAACTGACCGAACCGCTGTTTGAAGCCTTCGGCCACGGCTTCTCCTGGAAGGATCTGATCCTGATTGCCGGCGGTCTGTTCCTCGTCTGGAAGGCCACCAAGGAAATCCACCACAGCGTCGATCCGGAAGATCACGGCGAGGACTTCATCGCAAGTTCGGCCACGACAGGCTTTGCATCGGCCATCGGCCAGATCCTGCTGCTCGATCTCGTCTTCTCCGTCGACAGCATCATCACCGCCGTCGGCATGACGCCGCATCTGCCGATCATGGTAGTCGCAGTCGTCGCCGCCGTCACCGTCATGCTGGTCGCCGCGACGCCGCTTGCCAACTTCATCGAGCGGAATCCGACGATCGTCATGCTGGCGCTCGCCTTCCTGCTGATGATCGGTACGACACTGATCGCCGATGGCATGGGCTTCCACGTGCCGAAGGGCTACGTCTACGCCGCCATGGCCTTCTCGGCGCTGGTCGAGGTGCTGAACATGTTCGCGCGCAACGCCCGCAAGCGGAAACGAGGCGACGCTCATTGAGGCTGGGGTTGAGAGGGCGCGTCGCAACGGCGCGTCCTCCCTCATCGCCATCAAGCCCTTGCAGGCGTGGTTTTTCTTGACGCGCCCGGTTGAATATGGCCTAAGGCCAGCCGAACGGACGATCGGCGGATAGTGCGGGCGCATGCCCTTTTCCGGCCGGTTTGCCGACGAAGCTATCTGCATCCTTCCGGCCGAACGTCGCTTTCCCATGAAAGCCGTCCGGCATCCATTGACGGGCACACACAATGACAGTTTCCGGGACAGCCACCGGCGTCCGCGTCCGCATCGCTCCCTCGCCGACCGGCGAGCCGCATGTCGGCACCGCTTACATCGCTCTCTTCAACTACCTTTTCGCCAAGAAGCACGGCGGCGAGTTCATTCTGCGCATCGAGGATACCGATGCGACGCGCTCGACCCCTGAATTCGAAACGAAGGTGTTGGACGCACTGAAATGGTGCGGGCTGGAATGGAAGGAAGGCCCTGATATCGGCGGCCCCTACGGCCCCTATCGCCAGTCCGATCGCAAGCCGATGTACCAGCCCTATGCACAGGAGCTGCTGGACAAGGGCCATGCCTTCCGCTGTTTCTGCACGCCCGCGCGCCTGGAACAGATGCGCGAAACCCAGCGTGCCGCCGGCAAGCCACCGAAATATGACGGCCTCTGCCTGAATCTTGCGGCCGAGGAAGTCACCTCGCGCATGGCCGCCGGCGAGACGACCGTCATCCGCATGAAGATCCCGGCCGAAGGCTCCTGCGACTTTACCGACGGCGTCTATGGCGATGTCAGCATCCCGTGGGATTCGGTCGACATGCAGGTGCTCGTCAAGGCCGACGGCATGCCGACCTATCATATGGCCAACGTCATCGACGACCATCTGATGAAGATCACTCATGTGGCGCGCGGCGAGGAGTGGCTGGCTTCGGTGCCGAAGCACATCCTGCTCTATCGCTATTTCGGCTGGGACCAGCCGGTCTTCATGCATCTGTCGCTGATGCGCAATGCCGACAAGTCGAAGCTGTCGAAGCGCAAGAACCCGACCTCGATCTCCTATTACTCCGCGCTCGGCTATATCCCCGAAGCGCTGATGAACTTCCTCGGCCTGTTCTTCATGCAAATCGCCGAAGGCGAAGAGCTGCTTGATATGGACGCTCTCTCCGAGAAGTTCGATCCGGAGAACCTCTCCAAGGCCGGCGCGATCTTCGACATTCAGAAGCTCGACTGGCTGAACGGCCGCTGGATCCGCGAGAAACTGTCGGAAGAGGAATTCCAGGCACGTGTGCTGACCTGGGCGATGGAAAACGACCGCCTGAAGGAAGGTCTGCGCCTGTCGCAGACGCGCATTTCCAAGCTCGGCGAACTGCCCGATCTTGCTGGCTTCCTGCTGAAATCCGATCTCGGCCTGCAGCCTTCCGACTTCGCCAAGATCAAGTCGCCGCCGGAAGAGATACTGGAGATCCTCAACACCGTTCAGCCGGATCTCGAAAAGATCCTGGAATGGAAGGTCGAGACGATCGAGGCGGAGCTGCGCGCGATCGCCGACCGCATGGGCAAGAAGCTGAAGGTCGTGGTCTCGCCGCTCTTCGTCGCGGTCTCCGGTTCGTCGCGCTCGCTGCCGCTCTTCGATTCCATGGCGATCCTCGGCCGGTCCGTTGTGCGCCAGCGCCTGAAGCTCGCCTCGCAGGCGGTCGCCGCCCTCGTCGGCTCGAAGTAAGAACAGTCAGAGGATTTCGAAAGTGGCTGACAACAAGACCGAAAACACCCTTTCCTCCGACGCGACGGAAGTGCGCGCCCAGAAGCTGAAGCTGCTGCGTGAGCAGATCGGCGAGGTCTATCCGGCGCATTTCCACCGCACGATGACCAATGCCGAGCTCATCGCGAAATATGAGAACCTGGAACCTGACGTCGAGACGCAGGATGTCGTCACCGTCGCCGGCCGCGTCTACTCATCGCGCAACTCCGCCATGTTCATGGACATCCACGATGCCGGCGGCAAGATCCAGATTTTCAGTCACAAGGACACGACCCCGGAAGAAGCCCGTGCGCTTCTGCCGATGATCGACATCGGCGACATCATCGGCGTCACCGGCATCGTACGCCGCACCAAGCGTGGCGAGCTGACGATCAACGCGCATACGATCACCATGCTGACGAAGTCGCTGCTGCCGATGCCGGAGAAGTGGCACGGTCTCTCCGACATCGAGCTGCGCTACCGCAGGCGTCACCTCGACATCATGACCAACGAGGATTCGAAGCTCCGCTTCCAGCAGCGCTCGAAGATCCTCTCCGGCATCCGCCGCTTCATGGAAAATGACGGCTTCATGGAAGTCGAGACACCGATGCTGCAGTCGGTTTATGGCGGCGCCACCGCTGAGCCGTTCAAGACGCATCACAACACGCTGAAGCTCGACATGTACCTGCGCATCGCGCCGGAACTGTTCCTCAAGCGCACGCTGATCTCGGGGCTGACCGACAAGGTCTTCGAGGTCAACCGGAACTTCCGCAACGAAGGCGTCTCCACCCGGCACAATCCCGAATTCACCATGATGGAGTGTTACTGGGCCTATGTCGATTACGAGGACATCATGGACCTCGTCGAGCGGCTGTTCGAAACCTTGGCGCTCTCCATTCACGGCACGACGGAATTCCCCTTCGGCGACAAGACCATGTCCTTCAAGGGGCCGTTCAAGCGCGTGCCGATGCCCGATGCCGTCAAGGAAGCGACCGGCATCGATTTTCTCGCCATCAAGACCGATGAAGAGGCCCGCGCCGCCGCCAAGGCTGCCGGTTTTGCGGTCGAGAAGGATTGGACCTGGGGTGAATGCCTTGCCTTCATCTTCGAGGAAAAGGTCGAATCCACGCTGATCCAGCCGTCGCATGTCACGCATTTCCCGAAGGATATCTCGCCCTTCGCCAAGGAAGTGCCGGGCGAGCCGCGCCTCGTCGAGCGCTTCGAGACCTATTGCAACGCCTGGGAACTCGGCAACGCCTTCTCGGAACTCAACGATCCCGAAGAGCAGCGCCGCCGCATGGTCGAGCAACTCGAACTGGCGCATGCCCGCGGCGAAAAGGAAAAGCAGCTGGATGAGGAATTCCTCGACGCAATCGACCAAGGCATGCCGCCGGCAGGTGGCCTCGGCATCGGCGTCGACCGTCTCATCATGCTGCTGACCAATGCACCGTCGATCCGCGACGTCATCCTCTTCCCGGCCCGCCGCAGCAAAGCCGACTGACCGGAAGACAGGTCGAAAATGCCAAGCGGAGTGCCTCCCGGCGCTCCGCTTTTTCATGCTCGCTGTTCAGTGGGTCTTGGCGGCTTCAGCCGGCGGCTCTTCGACCGGCGCCTCTGCGACCGCATCTGCGCCGTGGCCGCCTGCAGCCGGCGCGGCTTCGCTTTCGGCTGCCGGCGCTGCGCCATACCCGCCGCCTGCGGCCTTCTTGCCCTTTTCCTCGCTTCTGGTCGAGGCAACCGCGACCGGGTCGACGCAATCCTCGGGATCCTTGAAAGCGGCGCTGATCATGGCGATCTCGTCGAACGGCATCTCTATCCGCTCGCCGAAGAACAGCCCGTTTTCACTGGCCTTGCCGTCGTAGTAGCGTGCTGTATAGGACTTGTCGTCGAGGCCCGGAACGGCCTTGTCGGGATGTGGGATATAGACGACATCGGCGCCGATCGCCCGGCCGCGAATATCGGCGCGCATCGTCGGTCCGTTTTCGTCGAGCACCACCACCTGCACCAGATCCGGCTTCTGCGCGGCATAAACCGCCTGAGCGACACGAAGCGCGGTCTTGACCCGCGTCATCCCGTCGGTCGGTTCGGTCTTGATGTATTTGCGCACCCAGACGTGATCCTGTTTGCGGATCGTCACCAGGTTGACGTCACTGCATTCGAGTCCGTAGCCACCACCAGTTGCACCGATCAGCCTGTCCTTGCCGACATAGACCGCCGCACCGCCGGACACGCCCATGAGAAGAGCGACTCCGCCAATGATGATTGCCAATTTCCGGGAAGGCCGGAATATGCGCAGTAAGGCCTTCACGCCAACTGCTCCGCCATCTGAAACTCCAACGCAGGACAAGTGCTGAGAACGCTAAGGAAATGACGTTTCCGAAAGTTTAAGTGGGCATGCGAAGCCCGCTCCATTTTAGGAAAATACCAAAAAAGGTCCGCTTTTTTCGGCCGCTTGCCACGGCCCGTTCCGCCATGCTCTAAAACCCCATGGCCTTCACGCTTCGCCAGGTTCAATATTTTGTCGCCGTCGCCGAACAGGGTTCGGTGACGCGAGCCGCACAGAACCTTTCGATCTCGCAATCCTCGGTGACGGAAGCGTTGAAGGAGCTCGAAACCGACCTTGGCGTCGAGCTGTTCGAGCGCCATCCGCGCGGCCTGACAATCACCCATAACGGACACCAGTTCCTGCGTCATGCGACGAAGATCCTGGCCTCCGTCTCCGATGCACGGACCAGCTTTTCCGGCCAGCAAAGCGCCCTCTCCGGCACACTGAACATCGGCGTCACCTCGCTTGTCGCCGGCTACGTGCTCTCTGATCTCCTGGCGCGATACCGGCGCGCCTGTCCCGGCATCGAGGTCAGCGCCATCGAGGACAATGGCGGTTACCTCGAACATCTCCTGGTCGGCGGCGAGCTGGATGTCGCCGTGATGGTGATATCAAACCTGCGCGACCGCATGGCGCTGCAGGCGGAAATCCTCGAAACCTCGCCCTATCGACTATGGCTGCCGATGGGCCATCCGCTGGTGTCGGCCGACATCATCTCGGTCGCCGACATCGCCCGCGAACCGCTGATCATGCTGACGGTCGACGAAATCGAAGAGAATACCGGCAAGCTGCTCTCAGCCCTCGGCGCCCGCCCGCATGTCGCCTTCCGCACCCGCTCGGTGGAGGCGGTGCGCAGCCTGGTTGCAACAGGCGCCGGCGTAGCCCTGCTTCCCGATCTCGTCTACCGACCATGGTCGCTGGAAGGCGACCGCATCGAGAGCCGCGACGTCTCGGGATCGCTGCCGGTCGTCCAGGTCGGCATGGTCTGGCGCAAGGGCTCCAGCCTGCCGCAGGCGGCGCGCGATTTCGTCGGCATCGCCGAAAGCTTGCGCTCCGGGCGTATCCGCTGATATCGGAATTTCCGATACCGCCTTTCTGATAAATGAATTTGCGAAAGCGGCTTTTTCGCGTCACCTTTTCATTCGGGAACAAACCGCCACAAAAGTGGCAAACCGGGAGACGGATGATGACGAATCTGTTGAAATCCTGCACGGCAGCGCTCGCCTGCCTGAGCTTCGCGACGCAGGGAATCGCCGCCGAACCGCTGAAGGCCTTGGGCAAGGGCGAAGGTGCTGTCAGCATCGTCGCGTGGGCCGGCTATATCGAACGCGGCGAAACCGACAAGAACTACGACTGGGTCACCGATTTCGAAAAGGAGACCGGCTGCAAGGTTTCCGTCAAGACCGCCGCCACCTCGGATGAAATGGTGTCGCTGATGAACGAAGGCGGCTTTGATCTCGTCACGGCATCGGGCGACGCCTCGCTCCGCCTCATCGCCGGCAAGCGTGTCCAGCCGATCAACACCGATCTGATCCCGAGCTTCAAGACCGTCGACGAGCGCCTGCAGAACGGCCCGTGGTATACGGTCGGCGGCGTGCACTACGGCGTGCCCTATCTCTGGGGGCCGAATGTGCTGATGTATAATACTGATGCCTTCAAGGACAAGGCGCCGACCAGCTGGAACGTCGTCTTCGAGGAGCAGACACTGCCCGACGGCAAGTCGAACAAGGGCCGCGTCCAGGCCTATGACGGCGCGATCTACATCGCCGATGCCGCCATGTATCTGATGGCCCACAAGCCGGATCTCGGCATCAAGGATCCCTACGAACTGACCGAGGACCAGTACAAGGCCGCCCTCGACCTGTTGCGCGGCCAGCGCAAGCTCGTCTCCCGCTACTGGCACGATGCAATGATCCAGATCGACGACTTCAAGAATGAAGGTGTCGTCGCCTCCGGCTCCTGGCCTTTCCAGGTGAACCTGCTGCAGGCCGACAAGCAGAAGATCGCCTCCACCTTCCCGGATGAAGGTGTCACCGGCTGGGCAGACACCACCATGCTGCACGCCGACAGCGAACATCCGAACTGCGCCTATATGTGGATGGAACATTCGCTGAAGGCCAAGGTCCAGGGTGACGCTGGAGCCTGGTTCGGCGCCGTGCCCTCCGTTCCCGCCGCCTGTAAGGGCAACGAACTGATGGGTGATAGCGGCTGCGCCACCAACGGCTTCGATCACTTCGACAAGATCAAGTTCTGGAAGACCCCGGTCGCCAAATGCACAACGCAGAGCGAATGCGTGCCCTATCATCGCTGGGTGTCGGATTATATCGGCGTGATCGGCGGGCGGTAATTTACGTCCTCACTGAGATGACCGTTGTAGCGTGAGACCCCTCCCCACCCCCACAAGGGGAGGGGCTCCGAGTGGCACCGCCGATTCCTGCCGAAACGCCAAGGTATTTGCGAAAGGGGTACGGCAGATTAAGCCCCTCCCCCTTGTGGGGAGGGGTTTGGGGCGGGGTCCTTGTTGGCCAAGACCGAGCCCTCTCTGAACACACACGACCCGGAGCCCCCATGACGTCAGCCGTCCGCTTCCAGCAGGTATCGCGCCATTTCGGCCAGGTTCGCGCCGTCGACGGCGTCGATCTCGAGATCGCGCCCGGCGAATTCTTTGCCATGCTCGGGCCATCCGGCTCCGGCAAGACGACGTGCCTGCGATTGATCGCCGGCTTCGAACAGCCGACCGCGGGCCATATCCAGATCTTCGGCGAGACGGCTGACGGCGTTCCGCCCTATCGCCGCAACGTCAACACCGTGTTCCAGGACTACGCGCTCTTTCCGCATCTCAATATCCTCGACAATGTTGCCTATGGCCTGATGGTCAGAGGCGTCGGCAAGGCGGAGCGGATGAAGGCGGCAGGTGATGCCCTCGAGCTCGTCAAGCTACCGGGTTACGGCGCCCGCCGCCCCGGCCAGCTGTCCGGCGGCCAGCGGCAGCGCGTGGCGCTCGCCCGCGCGCTGGTCAACAAGCCGAAGGTGCTGTTGCTCGATGAGCCGCTCGGCGCGCTCGACCTGAAACTGCGCGAGCAGATGCAGGAAGAATTGAAGAGCCTGCAGCGCGCGCTCGGCATCACCTTCGTCTTTGTCACCCACGATCAGGGCGAGGCCCTGTCCATGGCCGACCGCGTCGCCGTCTTCAACGACGGCAACATCGTCCAGGAGGGCACGCCGCAGGATATCTACCGCCGCCCGAAAAACCGCTTCGTCGCCGATTTCGTCGGCTCGTCGAACGTCATCGCGCCTGATCTGATGGCCTCGCTCGGCGGCGAAAGACGCTGGGCAAGCCTCCGTCCCGAAGCAATCCGGCTGGCAGGCGACGGCGTCGAGGCGCAGGTCGACAATGCGAGCTTCCTCGGGGCAGCCACGCGCCTCACCGTTGGCCTCCGGGGGGCGCGGCTGCATGTGATGCTGCCGGCGGGCGCAGATGTGCCTGTCGTCGGCGCCGGCATACGCCTTGCCTGGCAGCCCGACGATATCCACTACATGGATGATGCGGCATGACGGCGCTCACCATGTCAGGCGGCAAGACATCGATCCTTCCGGGGCGCGGCGGCCTCTTCGGCCGGCTGTCCGATGCCTTCTGGCGGCACCCGAAACTGCTGCTCTTCCTGATGCTGACGCCGCCGCTGCTCTGGCTCGGCATCATTTATATCGGCTCATTGATCGCCCTGCTTCTCCAGAGCTTCTTCTCGATCGACGATTTCTCCGGGCTGGTGAATACCGAATTCACCCTCTCGACCTATGCCCAGCTGCTGAATCCTGTAAATTTCGATATCATCATCCGTACCCTTGTGATGTCGGCGCTGGTCACCCTCGCTGCCGCCCTGATCGGCTTCCCGATCGCTTACTATGCGGCGCGTTATGCGCAAGGCAAATGGAAGGCGCTCTTCTATCTCGGCGTCATGCTGCCGCTTTGGTCGAGCTATCTCGTCAAGATCTACGCCTGGAAGCTGATCCTCGCCAAGGAAGGCATCCTCACCTGGATCTTCGAGAAGCTCCATCTCTCCTGGCTGCTTGACGCGACCCTGAACCTGCCCGTGATTGGCGGCAATTCGCTTTCGGTGAGTTACCTCGGCACCTTCATCGTCTTCGTCTATATCTGGCTTCCCTACATGATCCTGCCGACGCAGGCGGCCCTCGAGCGTGTGCCCGGCAACCTGATCGAGGCCTCGGCGGATCTCGGCGCCACGCCGCGCCAGACCTTCCGCACCGTGCTCCTGCCCTTAGCGCTCCCCGGCATCGTCGCTGGTTCGATCTTCACCTTCTCGCTGACATTGGGTGATTACATCATCCCGCAGATCATCGGCTCGTCCAGGCTGTTCATCGGCCAGGCGGTCTATGCCCAGCAGGGAACGGCCGGCAATGTGCCGCTCGCCGCCGCCTTCTCCGTCGTGCCGATCGTCATCATGGCGCTTTATCTGTCGCTCGCCAGGAAATTGGGGGCTTTCGATGCGCTCTGACCTCAAGAGATCGCCACTGCCCCTGAAAATCGCCGCAGCCGCCGGACTGCTTTTCCTGCACCTGCCGATCCTGCTGATCTTCGTCTATGCGTTCACGACGGAGGAGAAGAGCTATCAATGGCCGCCGCCTGGGCTGACTCTGCAATGGTTTACTGTTGCCTGGAACCGGCCGGACGTCTGGTCGGCGCTCAGCCTTTCCGTACAGGTCGCCGTCATCGCCACGGCGATCGCGCTGGTCCTCGGCACGCTCTGTGCGGCCGCCGTCAGCCAGACGAAATTCTTCGGCCGCGAGGCGATCTCGCTGCTGGTCATCCTGCCGATCGCCCTTCCCGGCATCATCACCGGCATTGCGCTCCGCTCCGCCTTCAGCCTGTTCGACATCCCGTTTTCGGTCTGGACGATTGTGCTTGGCCACGCCACTTTCTGCGTGGTCGTCGTCTACAACAATGCGGTCGCCCGCTTCCGCCGCACCTCCGGCTCGCTGATCGAGGCCTCGATGGATCTCGGCGCTGACGGCTTCCAGACCTTCCGTCATGTCATCCTGCCGAATATCGGCACCGCCCTTCTGGCCGGCGGCATGCTTGCCTTCGCCCTGTCCTTCGACGAGGTCATCGTCACCACCTTCACCGGCGGCCAGCAATCGACCTTGCCGATCTGGATGCTCGAAGAACTCATCCGCCCGCGCCAGCGCCCCGTCACCAATGTGGTCGCCATGGTCGTGGTGCTCGTCACCTTCCTGCCAATCCTGGCAGCCTATTACCTCACCCGCGACGGCGACCAGATCGCCGGCGCCGGCAAATAACAGGGAGAACATCATGGATATCCAAATGCTGATCGGTTCCCGCTTTGAAAAAGGCACGGAAACGGAAGAGCACGTCCTGAACCCCAAGACGGGCGAGACGGTACTGAACCTTGCCGAGGCGTCGCTTTCCCAGGTCGACGCCGCCGTCGACGCCGCCGAAAGGGCCTTCACGAGCTGGTCGCAGACGACGCCGGGCGAACGTTCCGGCTACCTATTGAAGATCGCCGATGCGATCGAGAAGGATGCCGCCGGCTTCGCCACACTGGAGGCTTTGAACTGCGGCAAGCCGATCAATGCCGTGCTGAACGACGAAATCCCGGCGATCGTCGATTGTTACCGCTTCTTCGCCGGCGCCGTGCGCAACCTGCATGGACCGGCCGCCGGCGAATACCTGCCCGGCCACACCTCGATGATCCGCCGCGATCCGATCGGCATCGTCGGCTCGATCGCGCCGTGGAACTATCCGCTGATGATGATGGCCTGGAAGCTGGCGCCGGCCATTGCCGGCGGCAATACCGTCGTCTTCAAGCCTTCTGAGCAGACGCCGCTGACGGCGCTGAAGATGGCGAAGCTGCTCTCCGAAATCCTTCCTGAGGGCGTCGTCAACGTCATCCTCGGCCGTGGTGAAAGTGTCGGCAACGCCCTGATCAATCACGCCAAGATCGGCATGGTCTCGATCACCGGCGATATCGCAACTGGCAAGAAGGTGCTGCAGGCCGCGGCCAAGACGGTCAAGCGCACCCACCTGGAACTCGGCGGCAAGGCCCCGGTCATCGTCTTCGACGATGCCGATATTGATGCGGTCGTCGCCGGCATCCGCACCTTCGGCTACTACAATGCCGGTCAGGACTGCACCGCTGCCTGCCGCATCTATGCCGATGCCAGGGTTTACGACAATTTCGTCGCCGATCTCTCCTCGGCCGTATCGAGCATCCGCTTCAACCAGACCGACGATACCGAAAACGAGATTGGTCCGCTGATCTCCAAGCGCCAGCGCGACCGCGTCGAAAGCTTCGTCGCCCGCGCTTCCGAGCACAAGCACATGGAAATCACTGCCGGTGGCAAGGTCTCCGGCGACAAGGGCTTCTTCTTCACGCCGACTGTCATTGCAGGCGCCACACAGGACGACGAGATCGTCCGCCGCGAGGTCTTCGGCCCGGTCGTCTCGGTCACCCGCTTTTCCGATGCCGACGAAGCCGTTGCCTGGGCAAACGACAGCGACTACGGCCTGGCCTCCTCCGTCTGGACCAAGGATATCGGCCGCGGCATGAAGACCGCCGCCCGCCTGCAATATGGCTGCACCTGGATCAACACACATTTCATGCTCACCAACGAGATGCCGCATGGCGGCCTCAAACAGTCAGGCTACGGCAAGGACATGTCGGTCTACGCGCTGGAGGACTACACCGCCGTACGCCACGTGATGATCAATCACGGCTAACCGGCAAAAGGGCAGGATATTCCGTGGATATAAGGCGCGCCGATAGCAACCAGGCAGCTTTTGTTGAAACGGAACATTCAGCCGATAAATATCGCCTGCTATTGTCTTATTTTGTTGTTGCGGCAATACGGGCACTCCATAGTCGACCTCCGGCTCGAAAGCTGGGTCGGCAATAGCTTCGGTCAGGCAGTCTTTGTTCATGGCGACGCGCATCGATATCCCTGAGCTCGAAAAGGCCATGGACGGATTGCTGGAATCCGCCCTCGTCCCGGAAAGATGGGCCGGCACGCTGGAA
The DNA here is from genome assembly GCF_032464655.1 of Rhizobium sp. 25PS6. Lineage (NCBI taxonomy): Bacteria > Pseudomonadati > Pseudomonadota > Alphaproteobacteria > Hyphomicrobiales > Rhizobiaceae > Rhizobium > Rhizobium sp. 25PS6. The sequence continues at coordinate 547 of NZ_JAWDIV010000014.1, read as the reverse complement.
GCGATCTCTCGGGCGACCGGCTCAGTGGGCGCCCACATCATGCCGGCGGTCGGCAAGTTTTCTCCGGGGTTCCTGACAACGCCAAACCTGCTCGAAGCCTTCGACGTCTATTTCGCCGAAGACTGGTACAAGCGGGATTTCCGCGAGCGCGGGCTTTCGGTCGCGCTTGCCAAGGGCATCGTCATCGAGCACGACATCGCCTCGGAAGACGAGTTCCGGCGCCAGGAATTCTACACCGAATTCCTCGCTCGCTTCGGTCTGCGTTATTCCGCGATGATCGGCTTTACCTCGGGTGATACGCTGCTCAGCCTCAACCTGCAGCGCCGCGTCGACGATCATCCTTTCGACCGGGAGGAGGAGCGGATACTACTTGCCATGCGATCGAAGCTGACCGCCTCGGCCGAGATCATCCGCTCGCTGCAAGCTGCAAAGATCGAAAGCATGAGCGAGGCCTTCGAGCTCAGCGGCACCGCCTCGGTCTTCTTCGACCGCACCGGCCGCGTCAGCCATCTGAACAGTCGCGCCGAACGGCTGCTCGACGGCGATA